>JAYTXY010000084.1:0-6263 GCA_043742705.1 Bacteroidota bacterium | reverse complement strand
TTAACAAGTATCATACCTTGAACGAGCGACCAATTTATATTCTTGGCATTGAATCCTCGTGCGATGAAACCTCTGCATCCGTCATTTGCGGAACTCATGTTTTATCCAACATTGTCGCTTCTCAGACACTCGTCCATAGGTATTACGGAGGAGTAGTTCCCGAACTTGCTTCACGCGCACATCAGCAAAAAATAATTCCTGTTGTGGATGAAGCGCTGCGAGTTGCGAAGATAGCCAAATCGGATCTTAGCGCAGTCGCATTTACGCGCGGACCCGGATTAATGGGCGCTTTACTCGTAGGAGTCTCATTTGCGAAAGCATTCGCGCTTGCGCTGGATATTCCATTGATTGAAGTGAATCATATGCAAGGGCACATTCTGTCACATTTTATACGCGAAGACCCTAAACTTCAGACTCCCCGCTTTCCATTTCTTTGCTTAACTGTTTCCGGAGGTCATACTCAAATCGTTCTTGTGAAGAACCATCTTGAAATGGAAATCATTGGAGAAACGCTGGACGATGCTGCAGGAGAGGCTTTTGATAAAGCAGCAAAAATTCTGGGACTGGAATATCCCGGAGGCCCGATGATCGATCAACTGGCGAAGCTGGGAAATCCGGCTGCGTATAAATTTCCTCATCCTCACATCGAAAAATACAATTTCAGTTTTTCCGGATTGAAGACTGCCTTTTTGTATTTCATCCGCGATCATCTCAAAGCTGATGCTGAGTTCATTGAAAAAAACAAAGCAGATATCTGCGCTTCCATTCAATATACTATCGTAGAAATATTAATTGAGAAACTTAAAAGAGTTTCCTTTGATCTTGGGATAAAAGAAATAGCAATTGCCGGAGGCGTGAGCGCTAATTCAGGATTACGAGATGCACTTACAAAGCAAAGAGAAATTATGAACTGGAATATTTTCATTCCGAAGTTTGAATACTGTACAGACAATGCAGCAATGATTGCTATTAACGGATATTTTAAATTCCTTGAAAAAGATTTTGCTGATCAAAGCATTACTCCGCTTGCACGAATGGTATTGGGCCCATCCTCGATCCTTCCCTAAGGGAAGGAAGAAGTACTTGCGGAAGTAAAATGACATAGTGCTGATAAACGTTTCCTCAATCTTTCATTTTTTTACATTTGTTACCACAAATTAAAAGCTGCTTATGAATAGACTCCTGTTGTCAATTTCTATTATTTGTATTGTTCTCGCCTGCGGAATGAAGAAAGCAAAAGTCGCTGATTCAAATTCCTCAAAAGAAGATTCACTTGTTCATTACAAACAGGAGAAACACTTTACACATGTACGCCAGCTTACGTTTGGCGGGGACAATGCAGAAGCTTATTGGAGTTTCGATAATACCAGTGTAACCTTCCAGGCAACCAATGAAAAGTGGAATGCACATTGTGACCAGATTTTTTTTTCAAGAACAGATAACTTCTCTCCTACTCTTTTAAGCACCGGTAACGGACGAACAACCTGTTCTTATTTTTTACCGGGCGACACAACTATTCTGTATGCATCCACTCATCTTGCAGGAAAAGATTGCCCTCCGAAACCTACACCAAGAGCAGATCATAAATACGTTTGGCCGATCTATGACAGCTTTGATATTTTCATTGCTGATCTGAAAGGAAACATCATTAAACAATTGACAAATTCTCCCGGTTACGATGCTGAAGCAACCGTAAGTCCGAAGGGAGATAAAATTGTTTTCACTTCTGTTCGAAATGGTGACATTGATCTTTATACGATGAACATTGATGGAAGCAATGTTAAGCAGGTCACCAATGAACTTGGTTACGATGGTGGCGCTTTCTTTTCTCCGGATGGAAAGAAATTACTCTTTCGTGCATCAAGACCGAAAACAGAAGAAGCAATTAAGACTTATAAAGATCTTTTAAAGCAAGGACTTGTGATGCCAACAGATATGGAACTCTTTTCCTGTAACGTGGATGGCACAGACCGTCATCAAATCACGCACCTTGGTGGTGCAAACTGGGCGCCTTATTATTCAGGTGACGGAAAGAAAATTATTTTCTCCAGCAATCACGTTTCTAAAGGATATCACTTTAATCTCTGGATGTGTAACCTGGACGGAACCGGACTCGAGCAAGTTACTTTCGATCCTGTGTTTGATGCTTTCCCTGTTTTCTCAAGAGACGGAAAAAAACTGATCTGGTCGTCAAACCGCAATAACGGAGGAACTCACGATACCAATTTGTTTCTTGCTGATTGGAAAGACTGAGGATTGTCTGTTAATTCCTGCTTTCGGAGGCTTCAACGCTCGAATTGACCAAATTGACTTGCTTTGAATGGGTAATATCTTCTATCTTTCCGATTCGAAACTCAAGTCAATATCTTATGCTTCGGAGACAGTTTTATAAACCTATTCTTTTTAGTGCATTCCTCTTTTTGTTTGCGACTGCAGTTCAGGCGCAGGTCGAACTTTCATTGATCATCACCGACAACCTCATAACAAATGCATTTACCTTTGATCCTCCTAAACCGGGAACTCCAAAGAGTACATTTTCAGTTAAAGGAGAAAAAGGCATTCAGGCATTTTTTTACTTCAATGCAACAGGAACTTCTGAATTAGGAAAGGAAGGATACCGTGTTCGTTTAAAGGCATTTAAGGTAGGTGAAGATAAAGGCGAAGAGTGGTTTAACGAACTCACCTATCTTTTAAAGAAGGATGATAAGTACGGAATTATCGCCATGAATTTTTTTAAACCCGGTGAATACAAAGTTGTGCTGACTCCGAATGCTGATAATTCAAAAATCCTGGCCACAGGAACATTCTCGCTGGAAAAAAACTGATTCAACATGCACGAAGAAATTATTAAAGAACTCGACCTCACAACGAAAGCGTTGCTTCAGTCTTTGGACAATCTTTCCGAACCTCAGCTTAAATATAAACTCAATCCACAGGTGTGGAGTGTTCATGAGTGCTTAGAACATATTGTGATTACAGAGATTGCCATCTACAGAATTTTAGTGCAGCACGATCCGGGAGACACTTCCACTTCAGAAGAGAAAATCGGGAAAGAAAAAATAGAACGTGTGTTGCAGAACAGGTCTGCCAAAGCCGAATCTCCCGAAAGCCTGAAACCCATTGGAAGATTCAGCAGCCTGGATGAGCTGTTGGAAAAGTTCAAAAGCAACAGGCAGCGTATCGTTGACGGATTGAAAGACAATACCATTATTTTCGACAGCCGCATTATTGTTCATCCGATGCTCGGTGAAATGACAAAAAAAGACTGGCTGCATTTTCTGGTTCATCATAGTGAAAGACATTGCAAGCAAATCGAAGAGATCAAATCGATGGTGCAATTGCAGATGATCTAAGGACGGAAGTTAAAATCTGTTAATCTATTTTTTTCTGAAATCCGTTTTCTTTTTCTGACCGTATCTTTGTAAAAATTTACAATGAAAAACAGTTCGATTATATTAATCTGTTGTTCTCTCATTTCTCTTTCGTTTAGTTCATGTGCTCAACAGAAGAAGAAAGAAGTCTCAACCAAATCTCAGAAAATTATGTCATCATCAAATCTTGATACAGCTACATTTGGCGCAGGTTGCTTCTGGTGTGTGGAAGCACAGTTCCAGTTGCTGGACGGAGTGCAATCGGTTACTTCCGGTTTCTCGGGAGGAACAGTAAAAAATCCAAGTTACCGTGAAGTGTGTGATGGAAGAACAGGTCATGCCGAAGTATGCCAGGTCGTATATGATAAAACAAAACTCTCCTATTCTGATATGTTGCAGGCGTTTTGGAAATCACACGATCCAACGCAATTAAATCGCCAGGGAAATGATGTTGGAACTCAATATCGTTCTGTCATTTTTTACCATAGTGAAGAGCAACATAAGTTAGCTGAAGAACTGAAAGCAAAACTGAATGCTTCAGGTGCTTATGAAAATCCTGTAGTGACTGAGATTTCACCTTTTACTGTTTTTTACAAAGCGGAAGATTATCATCAGAATTATTTCAATGCAAATGGTGATGCACCATATTGTCACTTTGTAATTCAGCCGAAGGTTGATAAATTCAGAGAAGTATTTAAAGACAAACTGAAAAAGTAATCTCGCTTACTCTTCGTGTTCCCATGCGTCAAACAATTCGTTGAGAAAAATATTTTCATCCTTCGTAATTTGGTTGTCCGCTTTCACCAACTGAACAGCAAGGTCAAGGAACTTTACACGGTCTTCACGTGTTGAGTCTTCATAGAAATCATCCATTGCCTTGTGAAAATAAAGGATGTAGTCTTCGGGAACAATCGTGCTCACCACCTCGGTTTCTTCTTCCATCTGGTGATCGGAGAGCGCATATTCAACGAGGAACTTCCTGATTACAATGTCTTCGTCAGCGCTGAACTGTCCGTCAACTGCAGAAAGTATCTGTAACATCTGGTAACCTGCTTCTGCTTTTGTCAATTTACGTTCTTCCATAAACAACTCCATTTTTAATATCAACTTGAAAAGTAAAGATTATTTTGTGAATGGGGAAATACTTTTAAAATATGTCTATAGTCTACGGTCTAAGGTCGACAGTCGACAGTCGACTGTGGATCGTGGACAATTGAAGGAGTAACTGTCATTTTTCTTTCATCAAATTAAATATCTTTACCGCTCAGAAAAGCGCCGAACTAATGCCAGACATCATCCAACTTTTACCAGATTCCGTTGCCAACCAGATTGCTGCCGGTGAAGTGATTCAGCGTCCGGCTTCCGCTGTGAAGGAAATCCTTGAAAATGCTGTCGATTCAGGAAGTACAAATATTCAATTGATCGTCAAAGATTCAGGAAAGACTTTGATACAGATTATTGACAACGGCTGTGGTATGAGTGAGACGGATGCTCGTATGAGTTTTGAGCGTCATGCAACTTCAAAAATTCGTTCTGCTGATGATTTGTTTTGCATCCGTACGATGGGTTTCCGTGGTGAAGCGCTCGCTTCCATCGCAGCCATTGCTCAGGTTGAAATGAAAACACGCAGGCACGATGATGACATCGGCACCAAGCTTGAAATTGAAGGTGCAGAAGTGAAATCGCAACAAGCTGTCAGTTGTTCTCCGGGAACTTCTATCTCCATAAAAAATCTTTTTTACAATGTTCCTGCTCGCAGAAATTTTCTTAAGTCAAATACCGTTGAAGCACGTCATGTCATTGAAGAATTTGAACGTGTTGCTTTGGCTCATCCGGAAATCTCCATGTCGTTGCATCAAAACGGGCTGGAGGTTTTTAAACTTCCCGTTTCGAATCTTCGTCAGCGCATTGTGAATCTTTTTGGAAGCAATTATAATGAGCGATTGGTTCCTGTCAGTGAAGAAACCACGTTACTTAACATTTCAGGTTTTGTTGGCAAGCCTGAGTTTGCAAGAAAGTCAAGAGGTGAACAATTCTTCTTTGTAAACAAACGCTTTATTAAAGATGCTTATTTGCATCATGCTGTTCAAAATGCATTTGAAGAATTACTTCCGCGGGAGAATTTTGCTTCTTATTGGCTGTATATTGAGATTGATCCGTCCAAGATTGACATCAACATTCATCCTACCAAGACAGAAATAAAATTTGTTGACGAGCGATCCGTTTACTCCATTGTGCGTGCTGCTGTAAAACGGTCACTTGGACAGTACAGTGTTTCTCCTTCATTAGACTTTGACCAGGAACGCAGTTTCGACCTTCCACATGCCATGCGTAATGCTCCCGTACAGCAACCAACTGTTACCGTTAACACGCAGTTCAATCCATTCCACAACGATTCAAAAAAGATTGCTGTATCAGGATGGGAGAAATTATACGAAGGATTAAAAAGTGATTCCGGAAAAATTGTTGAGGCACAAACTCCGGTGGAAGTTCAGCCGCTTATCGAATCAAGCTGGAATGAAACATTAAAGGCAGAAACTGATCACTTTATTTTCCAGTTGCACGAACAGTTTATTGTTACACAGGTTAAATCAGGGTTGATGTTGATTGATCAGCAAAGTGCGCATGAGCGTGTGTTATATGAAAGATATTTGCTGCAGATCAATCGTAGAGCTGGTCCGGCACAACAGGATCTATTTCCACAAGCCCTTGAATTTTCTTCCGGTGAATTCATGCTGATGAAAGAACTGGAAGAAGATTTACGTTCGCTTGGTTTCGACTTACGCGAATTCGGTGTGAACACCTTTGTATTACACGGCTCTCCTCCCGGCTTAGAAAGCGGAACGGAAAAACAGGCGATTGATTCTTTGTTAGAACAATTCAGGAACAACA
>JAYTXY010000083.1:0-14741 GCA_043742705.1 Bacteroidota bacterium | reverse complement strand
TATCAACAGTTCCGTTAATAGGGGATTTAATGCGCGTCATGTTCCATTGTTCTCTCATCGCGGCATATTGACGTTCGACTGATTCTTTCTGAGTTCTCGCTTGTATAAACTGAACTTCACTTCCGATTTTCTGATCCCAGAGATTTTTTTGTCTGTCATACATCGTTCCGGCCATCTCCGATTGTGCTTTCATCGAAGCAAGACTTTCTCTGAGTGATCGATCATCCAGCGTTGCAAGCACCTGTCCTCTTTCAACGCGATCACCTGCTTTCACAAGAACGGCAGTGACATTCCCCGGCATTTCCGGATTTACACTTACATCTTCATCGCCTTCCACTTTAGCTTGCACTTCGATGAAGTGATTAAAGCTTTGAGGAGTCATTTCAGTGATGCCGACAAATTTTGATTTGTCTTCTTTTTTGAATGATGTATCGATGGCAGCCAGCTGTGTTTCAAGTGTTGCAATCTTCGCCTTGATAACAACCTGTTGTTTTTTCAAATCGTCAAGCTGCGAACGTTTTGTAGCGATGGTGCCGTTGTCTGTTTTCGATCCGCACGAAGCGAGGAAGACAAGCAGGGCAGAGGCAAGAATGGTATTTTTCATAATGTGTGTATGTTGAGAGTTTTATTTTTTCCTTTCGAGATTATTATTTAATATTTCCTGATGCTTTGTCGAGATCAACTTTTGCAACCAGCGCATCATAAAGTGAATTGTAGTAATTGGTTTGTGCTTCACGAAGAGAAGTTTCTGCACTTACCACTTCAAGATTTGAGCCCACACCCTGATCGTACTTTGCCTTCGTCACTCTCACAACTTCATTTGCCAGCTCTAAATTTTGCTGTTGTGTGTTGAAGGATGCAATGGCATTAAGCAAAACGGTGCGACTTGCTTCCGTTTCAAGTTTAAGTCCATTGGTTGTGTTTTGAATTTCAGCATCGATTTTTTTCAAAGAGAGTTTTGACTGATTAATTTTTTGTCGACCCTGCATTCCGTCAAAGAGAGGCAACGTGAGCGTGGCGCCAACAAAACCCGTCGGATACCATTTTTCATCTGCAAAAATGTTGAACTTCGGACGTTGCTCAACAGTGTACAGGTTTCCATACAACACGAGGCTTGGTAAGTAATGAGAGCGATATCTTTTCAGATCAAGCTGCTGCAAATGCTGTTGAGTTTGAAGCAATGAGTATTCGATGCGACCGGATACATCCGTTTTTTCAGCACTGACAGAAGGGTTTTTAATCTGGTCAGCGCTGAGTGAGTCAGCAAGTACAAGTGTGGAATTAATATCCATACCGATCTGGTACTTCAACATGAATTCGCCCAACACAATAAGCCTGGAAACATTTTCTTTTTCAGTTGCGATGTTATTATAAGTCAAGGCTACGCGATCATAATCTATCTTCTCAACAAAGCCATTTTCAAATAATGCTTTCGTATCATCGCGAAGTTTTTGAATGCGATCTACATTCGCTGCCAATAATTTCATCCGTTCCCTGCTCACCAATACATTGTAATATGCTTTGCTGACAGTTACAGCAGTCTCAATTTTAGTACGCGTTACATTTTTCTGAGAAAGTTCCTTGTAAGTCTTTGAAGCTTTTAAACCTACGAGATAAGTACCGTCAAAAAGAATCTGAGTTGCTTGTACTCCTGCTGAAGCGTTGTAAGAAGGCGTCTTGATTGGAAATCCTACAAACGTTCCCGGCTCTCCGCCTGCAAAAATTCCGGGAAAAAGATAATTCAACGTGATGTAATCTTTTACGTCAAAGCTTGCGCTTATCTGAGGTAAGCCAATACCGAACGTTTCTTTCACTTTCGCAGTTGCAATCTGCTCATCAAATTGTGCATTCACCACATCCTTCTGATGCTGGTAAGCATAGTCGATGGCTTGCTGAAGTGTAAACGTATTCGATTCACCTTTCGATTGTGCATTCACAACAGTTGTCAGCATAGAGATGATGACAAACAGGGAATATATTTTTTTCATAAAATTATTTTTTAAAATAAAAATGTGTTTTGTGTATGTATAGGAATGATTATTCTTCTTCGGTAACGTGCTTGTATTTATTGATCAGTTTATGTCCTTTGAGTGTGGTGATACCATGCAGGAAATGATCGAGTAGCACGAGTTGAACTTCCGTGAGGTTAAATTTACTTTGGGGGAAAATAGCGGGATTGAATCCCATTTCCACCTGTTCGATTCTGAATTTCGCGAGGATTTTTATTTTCAGGTCTTTGCGATACAATTCCTGTTTGATTCCACGCTTGAGATTTTCCTCGATGAAGACCTGGAGCCGTTGTTCTTTGAACGAACGGAATTGTTTCCATGCATCGGAATGGAATTTTTGAAGATCGTAAAACAACGCAGGATTTATTTTCTCAAATGTTTTTCCGACACAACTCATGGCACGCATAATTTCATCAATTGAATTTACGGCTTGCTTACGGATGTCTTCCAGTTCCTTTTCCTGGAATTCAAGTTCTTGTTTAGTAAGTGCTTTTACAAGTGCATGTTTGTCTTCGTAGCTGTCATAAATGGTACGCTTCGACATACCTAAGTGCGCTGCAATGGCATCCATGGTAATGCTTTTAATTCCATGACGAAAAAAAAGCTCTCCTGCTGCTTCCAATATTCTCTCTTCGGGTTTCATGAATGATCTTTCAAATTGCGCGACAAAACTATGGAAACTATTTTAATATCAAAAGTTTTCTTCAATTATTTCTTCTGATTTGAAGTGGGAATTTATTTCGTGTTGAAAGATTTTTAAGAACGAGGACGAAAAGATTCAACAAGTATTGTTGGATTCCGAAAAGTTATATCTGATGATTTGTTTAATGTCAATGGTCCACAGTCGACTATGGACTGTTGACCGTGGCCACAGTGTAAAACATTGGCTGATACGACCCTCAATATCCTCCACTCACCAAAAATATTTAACTTCGAACACTTTTAAATTGGAGAACAATGGATTTGAACCCGTTAAATGCAGTTTCGCCTGTTGATGGTCGTTACCGAAGCCAGACGGAAGAACTTGCCCCTTTTTTTTCTGAAGAAGCACTGATCCGTTATCGGCTTCTGGTTGAAGTGGAGTATTTTATCCTCTTATGTGAAATGCCACTGCCGGGATTGGAAAATGCTGATCGATCTAAATTCCCGGATCTTCAAAAAATATATAAAGATTTTTCTTCTTCCCATGCAGAAGAAATTAAGATTACAGAAAAAATCACAAACCACGATGTAAAAGCAGTTGAGTATTTTCTGAAAAAAAAACTGGATGATCTCGGATTCTCGTCTTACAAGGAATTCGTTCACTTCGGACTTACCTCGCAGGATATCAATAACACGGCTTTCCCGCTTGCGATAAAAGATGCGGTGAATGAAATTTATCTTTCCAAGATTTCTGAAGTGATTAACCAGTTGAATATGCTTGCCGAAAGCTGGAAAGATATTGCAATGCTTTCCCGAACCCACGGACAGCCGGCTTCGCCTACACGTTTGGGAAAAGAAATCATGGTGTTTGTTGAACGACTTAATAATCAATTGCACTTACTGAAACAAATTCCGCTCTCCGCAAAGTTTGGAGGAGCTTCGGGAAACTTCAATGCACATCATGTTGCTTATCCTGAGGTCAACTGGAAAAAAACAGCAGACGAGTTTGTGAAAAATAAACTAGGACTCACACGGCAGCAATTCACCACTCAGATTGAACATTATGATAATCTCTGTGCGCTTTTCGATAACCTGAAACGGATCAACAATATTCTCATTGATCTGAACCGTGATATATGGACCTATATTTCCATGGATTATTTTAAACAGGAAATCAAGGCAGGAGAAATTGGTTCTTCAGCGATGCCGCATAAAGTAAATCCGATTGACTTTGAAAACTCCGAAGGAAACCTTGGAATGGCGAATGCATTGTTCGAGCACTTATCCGCAAAACTTCCGATCTCTCGTCTGCAGCGCGATTTAACGGATTCAACAGTGCTGAGAAATGTCGGTGTTCCTTTTGCTCATACGTTGATTGCGTTGAAATCACTTGCGAAAGGACTAAGCAAAATCAGGGTAAACAAGGAAGCCATGGAAACTGACCTGAAAAATAATTGGGTGGTAGTGGCGGAAGCAATTCAGACCATTCTCCGGAAAGAAAATTATCCTGATCCGTATGAAAAATTAAAAGAGCTTACGCGAACAAATAAAAAAATTACAAAAGAAGCCCTTGCTGAATTTATTGATACACTTTCTGTAAGCGATGTAATAAAAAAGCAACTGAAAGCGATTAGCCCTTTTAATTATACAGGAATATAAAAAGAAGAAGCAGCTGCAAGTTGCAACCGCTTCTTCTTTTAGTTACTTGAAGTTAAATCAGTCTTTATTTAACAACAGCAAACCGCTCGTTGACAATTTTATCCCCCGCAGCAATTCTTACAAAATAAATTCCCTGTCTTATTTGTTCTGAATTCAGATCAAGAGACACGTGGTATTTTCCTATAGTCTGATTTGCATTCGTCATCTCCTTCACAAGATGTCCGACAGCATCCATGATTTCAATTTTCACATCCGTATTGTTGGAAAGCGTATAGTCAATGCTGATTCTGTCTTTTGCAGGATTCGGATATACATTATGGAAAACCAATGCCTTCGAAAGGTCAGTCACATTCGTTGCAAGAATCCTGAGTGTGTCCTGGCTATAAGTAAGTCCGCAACGATTGTACACAGACTGACCGATGACATAGGTTCCAGGTCCCGGATAGGTATGATCAGATACAGGATTTGCCGGAGAACCGGTGTACAATGTCCGCTGCGAACCATCACCCCAATCCCATGAAATGGAATCAGCGGCAAAAGAATTAGAAAGGCAACTTACCTGCAAACTTGAAAGCTGCCAGAGGAATCCTTCCGGTTCAAACGTGCCAACACCTAACTGATGTGTCAGTGTAAAGGGAATTACAGTCCAGTTGTTTGTTTCGTCCTGTTCAAGCATTGCATTTGTCGGATCAGTAATTGAAACAATATAGTATTGTCCGTTGCAGGTACTGGAAGGAAGGTTGACAAGGATGCTTCCATAGGTATCATATTCTCCCACATAGATTCCCTGGTTCTGGGTGCAACCACTGACTGAGCCCATCGAAGCGTTCGGAATATCAGCCTGAAGAAGTGTGTTTCCGTCATTGTCACGGCATACGCCAGGATTGTCACAGTTGCCCAAATTCACAAGGCAGTAACTGGTTTTAGAACCTTGTCCCGTTTTCGGCCAATGTGTCGGATTAGGATCTCCGTTTTTTCTGCGCGCATCAATCCAAACCCAATCGTCAACGTGAATGTGGCCGTGGCTTGGATGATATGCCATCGTTCCTGCAGGACGGCTCCAGGTAGTCATCACGTTATCGTTTTTATGATAGATAGTTTGGGTCACCATCTGCTGAGGAGGCATTCCATTCGGACAAGTAACAGTAGTGCATGGAACCTGAGTTTCATCGCAGAAGCAATTGTTCGTTCCATGAATTTCTAACGGGCCCCAGCCGATGTTCGGAGTAGCCGTTGAAACCTGAAGATATCCCGGAGTTTCAGTAATTGGATTCGCCCAGTTCGTGCAGGAATGAGTAAGGTCAGGTAGCAGATCACACTCCGTTGCTCCGCCAGGACATTGACAACCACCTGCATTGGAGGTTGTGCAAAGAACTAAAGAAGCAGGATCTACAGGAGGGTTTGTTCTGAAGTCAATTGTGACAGCATGAAAATATCCACTGTCAAGAAAATTGAACATATCAGTGATGACAAGATTCCATGTACCGTTTGGATTTAGACCGGTATTAAATGTGTTCAATGAATACTGCGGGACAAAAGTACCATAAGAGGGATTAAGAGCTGAAGTGATATACCCGCTAGTGGCGTCCTCCTGAAAACAAACCTGGTGATAACCTGTTCCGGAACCACCACGTTGATCAGTAAGTACGACTTCTGTTCCCTGGGGTGAACGCAAACGAACTTTGAGATCGGACATGTGTTGGTGAGTAATGTCAATACACACAGTAGCCAACCCAAAAGAAGCATCAATTGAAGTCGGAAGCCCTGAAACAGTGATCGGAATTAACAGATCAGACTGCGTATTCGGGATTGCAGTTTGTACACTTTCAGAAAACGTTTGCGCAAAAAGCGTTGCAGGCAGAAGACTAAGTAAAGTAAATAGTTTCTTCATGGTTTTTTATTTATCGGTTTTAGTTTAGGTCAGGTGATTAATTTCAAACTTAAACAAGTCTGATTTCTCATAAGAGAAGAGCTTAGCAAAGCTAAAAATTTTTGTAAATGAATTAGGTTAATTGCATAATTTTTTTTCAATTCACTTAAATGGGCTTTTTTTGAATCTTTTAAATTGCAGTTTGGGTACTGCGAGGTGCGTATTGCGACATCTTGATTCTTGCCTCTTAATTCCAGTTTCTAAACTTTGAACTTTAAACTCCGAACTTTGAACTAAGAACTCCTTTCTATCTATCTTTGAAAAATAATTTTTATTGTGACTTACAGAAACACACAGCATTGGATTAGGACGCTGGAAGAGGCGGGAGAACTGGTTCGTATCAGTGAGTATGTAAATCCTCATCTTGAAATTCCTGAGATCACCGATCGGATTTCAAAGGCTTACGGACCGGCACTGCTTTTTGAAAATACAGGTTATGATTTTCCACTGCTCATTAATTCCATGGGCACTGAAAAAAGAATGGCGATGGCATTGGGTGTTGAGCACCTTGACGATGTAGGAAGGGGCATTGAAGAATTGTTGAAGCTGTTGTCTTCTCCGAAGGAAAATATTCTTGACAAACTCAAACTTTTACCAACACTTGGCTCCATCGCATCATGGATGCCCAAATTGATTTCCGGCAGAGGAGAATGTCAGCAAGTGGTGATGAAAGAACCTGACATCACAAAATTTCCTGTGTTGAAATGCTGGCCGGAAGATGGAGGACCTTTTCTTACGCTTCCCATCATTCATACAAAAGATCCGAATACGGGAATACGTAATGTGGGTTTGTACCGTATGCAGGTTTTTGAATCAACCATGACTGCCATGCACTGGCATCGTCATAAAGTTTCAGCGCGACATTTTAACGAGTACAAAAAACTGGGACTGAAAATGCCGGTTGCCGTTGCGCTTGGAGGTGATCCTGTGAATACGTATGCGGCAACAGCACCGCTTCCCGATGGCGTGGATGAATACATGCTGGCAGGTTTTATCAGGAAGAAAAAAGTTGAATTGGTGCAATGCCTTACCCAGGATGTACAAGTTCCTGCTGACGCTGACATCATCATCGAAGGATACATTGATCCGTCAGAAGAATTTATTCTTGAAGGTCCGTTTGGTGATCACACAGGTTATTATTCACTGGCAGATTTTTATCCGCGTTTTCACATCACCTGTATTACGCATCGCAAAGACGCTGTGTACCCCGCTACCATAGTTGGTATACCTCCACAGGAAGATGCATGGATCGGGAAAGCAACAGAACGGATTTTTCTTGTTCCAATAAAAATGACAATGGTTCCAGAAATTGTTGACATGGTAATGCCTGTTGAAGGAGTTTTTCACAACCTCGTCATTGTAAAAATTAAAAAAGAATATCCGGGCCAAGCAATAAAAGTGATGCACAGTTTGTGGGGAGCAGGTCAGATGATGTTTACGAAGATGATGATCGTGGTAGACGGTGATGTAAACATTCACAACACAGAAGAAGTGGCGAAGTACATTTCCAAAAATGTTGATCCTGCAAACGATATTATGTTTACACAAGGTCCTGTTGATGTATTGGATCATTCCTGTTCGGTGATGGCGTTTGGCGGAAAAATCGGAATTGACGGGACGAAGAAGTTGCCGGAGGAAATGAGTGGGCGCAATAAGAATCAAGAGTCAGGAATCAAGAGTCAAGATGTCGCACATCGCATATCGCATATCGCAAATCTTTTTCCTGAAGTAAAGGATATCAACGCTTCTCTCATCCAAAAAGGAATCTCACTTGTATTTGTCTCCGTTGAAAAAAGCAGGAAGTATCATATTCGTGAATTGAATGAAAGACTTTTTGGACAAGAAGAATTCAAAAACATTAAAGTCGCTGTTTATCTTGAACACACGGTGGACATAACAGACATAGCCGATGTTGTCTGGCGTTTTGCAAACAACGTGGATCCGAAGCGCGATCATTTTCTAACTCCTGCAAAGTCTGACAATGAATGTTCTCATATCGGTTTTGACGGAACACGGAAGACAAAAGAGTTCGATGATTTTCATCGCGACTGGCCCAACATTCTTGCATCCGATGAAGCGACCATCAAGCACATCGATGAAATCTGGGGCAAACTTGGATTAGGAAAATTTATTTCTTCTCCTTCCCTGAAATACCGCAAGCAGCTATACAAAGGTGGAGCGGTGGCGGAGGGAAGTTGATTTGATGATGTGCTGATTTGATAATTTGAAGATGTGCAGATAAGTTGATGTGCAAATTTGGTTTGAGAGTTTATCACTTTGTAGGTTCAATATTTACAACGATATCATCCAAATAAAAGACTTCTCTTTTCTCATTCCATACATATATTTTAAGTACGGCATCAGCAGCTTCTGTTTCTGGAACAACTTTGCTGATGATCACTTTTTGCCACGTTCCGGGTTTCAGGTTAAATGATTTGAAGTTCGCGCAATTCCAGTCAATGATATTTCCATTACCCTCAAAAGACAGTACCAGTTTAGGATTCGCAGCATTCTCTTTTGCATTGATCCATGCAGTTACTGTAACCCTTGCATTTTTGAACGAAGGAATATCTGCAAGTTTTTTTGTCAGTGCTATGCTGTATTCATTTTTCTCATCCACGCGTTGTGAAAATTTTCCTGAGTGAGACAACTCATCGGTTCGAATGTCTGTTTCATTTCCCCAATGATTGTCTTCAAAGTCGGCTGCAAATGAATACAGTGTTTTCAATACTTTCAAGGAGTCGCGCCTGAACAAAGTAATTTCAGCATTGAAAAAGGAGTCGCGTTCAACAACGATTGGAAACTTCTCAGCGATAATCTTATCCACTTCCGGTGCATGATAAATATTGCTCCAGCCATACAGCAGATACGATACTGAAGTTGTATCAACCAATGCCAGCAGTTGCGCCCAATCACTTTCTTCATCCGCTTTGTACAAAGCAATTTTCATTCCTCTTCCCATCTTCCCGAAATAATAATTGATGTAATCGGGGTTGGAAATGCTGATTACTTTCAGGATGTTATTTTCCCCGTATTTATCAGACCAATGAATCGCATCTTCTGCCAGTTCTTTGAACACTCCGAAATGTTTTGTCCGGAAAAATTGTTTTTCGATCACAGTGCTATAAGTGCTGAAACAGGTGAAGAGAATCAGCACCGCGAAAATTATTTTCTTATTGATAAGACCATCTTTCATGAATGAAAAAGTGAAGAGCAGCAAAAACGGAAATCCAAACAACAACGTGGAGTATTGAAGGACAGGATTGAACTTCACTGAGTAATAGTATCCAATGAAGAATGGCAGCAGAAACCAAAGCACGCAGAGCAAATAAATTTTTTTCAATTTAAAATTCTTGAAGAAGAAAATTACACTCATTGCGCAAACTCCGGCGCAGGTATATAGGAGTAGCCGTGAATCATTGAAGCAATACTCTATAAAGCGTTTGAAAAAAGTCTCATCCGGTTTTGGAAGCCAGATGCCAACGCCACCGTATGCAAACTGTTTGAAAAATAAGGACAGGTGTGGAAGGAATGACAACAGAACGATAATTACTGCCGCAAGGTATTCTTTCCATGTTTTACTCTTCAGCAAGAACAGTCCTGTAAAACCGATAATGCCTGCTTGTAGAAAAGAAAAATAATGCGTGTACATACAACCACTCATCGAGAAAATGAAAGCGATCAACAGCTGATTTCTTTTTTTTCTGTCTGCTGTTTCAGAATTTTCAAAAAGTAAAAGTGACCAGAAGTAAGCCGCCATCAATACAAACATCATCCCGATAATGTATGGACGTGCTGTCTGGCTGTATAATAAGGGAAACTGAAACGTACTCATTGCAGCGGCTGCAAACAGTCCTGTGGTTTTGCTGAACCATTTTTTTCCGAGAAGATAAATGAAGAAAATAGAAGTAATTCCTGCGATGGCAAACGGAAAGCGAATAGAAAAAACTCCGTCTCCGAAAATTTTTATCCAATAAAAAAGAAATACCTGCACCAATGCAGGGTGTCCGTCAACTGCAACTCCTTTCTCAATCAGCTCGTGGAAACCGGAGAAACGTGTCCGCGTCAACGCACTTAATTCATCATTCGACAGCGAAGTAATTCCGAGGTGATAAAAACGAAGTACAACTCCAGTCAAAAGGGTGAAAACAAGAGCGACTTCTTCGGGATATTTCTTTATACGTTCTTTAAAAGTCATGGATGGTTTTTTGTCCACGGTCAACAGCGAACCTTTTCAAGATTACTTTCCTCTTTGACGAAGAGCTTCAAACAAAACAACTCCGCATGCAACAGAAACATTGAGTGATTCAATCGTTCCAAGTAAAGGTATTTTTATTTTTCTGTCAGCAAGTTTAAGAAGGTCAGATGAAATTCCGTCTTCTTCCGAACCCATGATGATGGCAGAGGGAGAAGTGAAATCAGTCTGGTAATGCAGATCTGAAGTCTTTTCCGTAGCAGCGATCACCTGCAAACCGCTTTCTTTCAGGAAGGCAATGGTGATGCGAAGATTCAGTTCACGGCAGACAGGGATTGAGTTCAATGCTCCCGCAGAAGTTTTCACAGCATCGGCATTGATTTGCGCAGCACCTTTTTGCGGAATCACAATTGCATGCACGCCTGCGCATTCGGCTGTTCGTGCGATCGCTCCGAAATTTCTTACATCGGTAATGCGGTCAAGTACAAGGATCAATGGTATTTCTCCTTTTTCAAAAATGGAAGGTACAATGTCTTCAATCGACTGGTAAGTAACAGCTGAAATAAAACACACGACATCCTGGTGATTTTTTCGTGTGAGGCGGTTGAGTTTCTCAATGGGAACTTCTGTATAAAGAATTTTATGTTCACGAAGTACTTGCTTTAATTCCTGCATCAGCTCTCCACGTGCTCCTCTCGTGATAAAAATTTTTTCAAGTTCTTTTCCGGCAAGAATTGCTTCGATTACGGGACGAATGCCGTATATCATTTGGTCATCGGTGGAGGTGGGTTTATTCATTGGTGAAGGTGAGAAAGTGAGAAAGTGAGAGAGTGAGAGAGTGAGAAAGTGGGAGAGTTGATTGGTTGACTAAGTTGATTGAGTTGATTCGCTATTGATTGTTATTGTTTTCGTTTATGATCTGCAAAAATCAAAAATCGTTGTACACTCTTCCGTCTCTCCACAACTCAACCGCCCTGTACCAACTGCTTTCATAGATGGGTGCGCGTGAGAGTGAGAAATCATTATCGGTAAACGGGTTGTTAACTTTCGGGAAAAAGAAATTAAGCGACAACGCATTGTTGGGTTGTCCATAAATCCAGTTTTCTGAAGTGGAGTTTTTATACACAAAATTTGGAGCACCAAGGATGATGAACATCATACCGCGATCTGTTCGCCAGCCTTCCATGTACGAAGAGAAGAGTCGATTCGCTTCCTGTATCCGTGAATAATATTTTTTAATGAGTAGTCGCGTTCGTTCTGCATTGCCTCCGATGTTGACCCAGAATTTTTCAACGGCTGCTTTTTTAGATTCATTCGTATTGATTTCTTCAAACTCTTTTTTCGAGGTGATGAAACGCGTGGCTTCAATCATTTGTTCTGGTGTATTCACGGTTGGAAATCCTCCTTTGAAACGATAGAGCGAAAATCCTTCATACGAAGTTGTATCTAACTGGAAATGGTAGATTCCTTCCCGCTGAAAATTTAGCGGAAGAGAATCATTCGTGTTAATTGTGAAACTGCTGTCAGGTATGTAATTGAAATTATCGTGTACATCAAAACTGAAAGGAGGTGCGGCAAGTGGAAAATTACGATAGTAATAACGGACAAATAATTTTTTTACAGTGGAATCCTGATAGCTAATTCTGAAACTGTCGGTTGCAGAAATGTAATTTCGCATCAGCGGTAAATCATTGTCTGCATTCGATGCGAGAAAATTGTGGCGGCACTGTTTGCCATCGTGATTTATCGGAATGAGATAATCTTCAGATACTTTTTTATTCAGATCGATGACAGAGCAGGAGAGAAGAAAGTTCCCTTCTTTCGGGACTTTGAAGTCAAGTGTATAAAGACGTGTCTTACTCGTGCTTGTTGTTTGTTCTATCGTAAAATCCTGGCTGACGCTGTCGAGTATAACCGCTGATTCATACGACTCCATCAACCTGCAGTCTAACCGGAAGATTGCTTTAAAGAGATTGTCTTCCTGCCTGACAAATAAAAAGTCATTCGTATTCAGTTTTACATAAAGGTGCGAACTGTTGTTCGTGAAATTATAAACTGAAAATTCAGGATGGAAAAGATGTTCGTTCGGATGATAGATGGACGATAAATTCTCACTGCTAATTTGTCTTCCTCCGAAGCATCCTGAAAAAAAAAGTGCGATAAGAAAAACAACAAAGATTCTTTGCGTCATACTATTCCGGAAGATTTTCTTCAGAACGTTCAAGTAATTTTGAACTGATTTGTTTCGATGATTTTGCACCAAGCTCTTTCAATTTTTCAGTGGAACTCACCAGGTTGCCACGACCTTCAGAAAGTTTTTTCATGGCATCCACATAATTTGATTTCGCTTCGTCCATTTTTTTTCCAACGAGTGTGAGATCTTCCACGAAAGAAACGAATTTGTCATATAATTTTCCACCTTGTTCCGCAATCTCCAGCGCATTGCGTGTTTGCCGTTCCTGTTTCCAGATGGAAGCAATCGTTCGCAGTGTAGCCAGAAGAGTAGAGGGACTGACAATGACAATCTTCCTGTCCCACGCATAACTGAATATTTCCTGGTCGGCCTGAACGGCAATGCTGAACGATGATTCAATCGGCATGAAGAGCAATACGAAATCCGGGGAAAAGAAATCTGCAGATGACTGATAATTTTTTTCACTTAAGATCTTCACATGACTTTTCACCGAAGCAATGTGGTCCTTGATGTATTGCTCCCGTTCAACATCGTCCGTTGCATTCACAAATTGTTCGTACGCAACCAGTGAAACTTTTGCATCCACGATGATGTGTTTGTTGTCAGGAAGATAAATGACAACATCAGGTTGTTGCCTTGATCCTTCATCGTTGGTAGTACTTACCTGTGTTTTGTATTCACGGTCTTTCACAAGTCCCGAGCGTTCAAGAATTTTTTCTAAGATCATCTCACCCCAATTACCTTGTTTCTTCGTATCGCCTTTCAATGCTTTGGCAAGGTTGTTTGCTTCTTCGCTGATCTGTTTGTTCAGCTCAATCAGGCTTTTTATTTCTCCTTTCAGTGAATTCCGTTCTGCCGCTTCTGCTTTGTAGGAGTTCTCCACTTTTTGTTCGAAGTCTTTGATTTTCTCTTTCAGCGGATTCAGGATGATGTCAAGGTTGGTTTTATTTTGCTCAGTAAACTTCTGACTTTTCTCTTCGAGAATTTTGTTTGCAAGGTTCTCGAACTCTTTTGAAAAGCGATTCTGCAACTCTTCCAGTTCACTTTTCTGAGATTTTAATTTTTCGTCCAGGTTCTGGTTGATGGTTCGTTGCTGCGTGAGTTCGTTGTTGAGCTCCTGTATTTTTTTTCTCCCTGTTTCAAGTTCGGTGATAAATTGATTCAATTGCTCCGATTGATTCTTCAGGCGTTCCGTAAGAATGCTGCGTTCTTTGTCAAGCTCATTCAATTGTTGCTGCTGACCGGATGAAACCGTTCCTGTCTTGTTTTTTAAAACAAGCCAGCTGATAATACTTCCAGTGATAATTCCGGTTAAAAGAAATAGAATGTTCATCCTCTTTTGTTCATTTCTGTAAAAGTACGAAAACAAAAAAAACTTTCGGCTTTTAACTCCACCCCGTTGTTAACTCAGCTTGAATAGTACATTGTTTCATCTACGAATTACCTGCCTACCTTCAGGCAAGCCCAAGCTATGGCAGGCCGGCGAATTTACACCAATGTCCGAATCAATGTGCATTCGTAAATTCGGACTGATTCGTAATTCGTAGATAGTAGGGTAAAATGTAAAAACAGAGATGGTGACTACAACGTCACTTCAAATGTGTCACTTTCAGGATCGCAATGTGCAATAACCTTCCATTCCGTATTGGCGACTTTAAATTTCTTTACATCTTCTTCTGAAAGATGCATGCCTTCGGGAACAAAATAAACATCGTTCGCTTTGAACATTTCGTCCTGGCGTATAATCTCGATTTTAATTATTTTTTTCATAAGAAAAGCAGCGCTTCTTTTTTGGAAATACCGAGAATCCGTTTTAAAAAACCGCGCTAAAATAACAATCTGTTTCAACCCAGCGTAATTTAATTTAGGGTAAACATATATGACAACTAACTAGGAATGTTGCTCCAGGTATTTCCGGCAAGTCTCTTTGTCCTGAGGAACATGTTTGATCAGTTCCAAAAAAGCGTGCATGGTTTTTTGCCGGAGCAAAACTTTTTTCAGGAGAAAATAATTTTTGCAATAATATTGGTTCTTCAACAGGAATGCATTGTTGACTTCGTAATCAAACCTGTCTTTCTGAAACACTGTTCCCGTTGTTAATACTTCCTGTAA
>JAYTXY010000082.1:0-22908 GCA_043742705.1 Bacteroidota bacterium | reverse complement strand
TTCAACTGCTTCCGGATATACAACTTCATGTTTCGGAAGTGTTGACGGAACAGTAGCTGTGCACGCAAGTGGCGGAACCTTGCCTTATCATTATTCATGGAGAAATTCCTCGGGAAACATTGTGAGTCAATTGGATTCAGCCACGAATCTTTTACAGGGAAATTACCTCGCTACGGTAACTGATTATCATGGTTGCACAACTTCTGCGTTCGCACATGTTTCGGAACCTACACCGGTGAACATTGCTGTAGCCGGCGATGCAACGATTTGTATCGGACAAGCTGCTACGATTTCTGTTTATGCATCAGGCGGAACAAGTCCTTACTATTATCTCTGGAGTAATCTCAATGGAGATTCCACTCAAACTGTTTCTCCGACTACTACAACTGTCTTTACAGTGGATGTGCAGGATTCACATGGTTGTTCAACAGGACAACAAGCAGTCACCATTACTGTCAATCCTCCGTTATCTGTTTCTGCTTCCGCGACACCAACAATTTGTGAAGGAGGTCATGCAAACATTTCTGCATTGGCTTCAGGAGGCGATGGAGGTCCATATAATTATACATGGAATAACGGATCGATCAGTGGAAATACATTTGTTGTTTATCCAACCCGTGATTCATTGTTCATTGTTAAAGTGAGTGATGGATGCGGCACTCCTGATGCCATCGATTCTGTCGTTGTACTTGTTTATCCTTTACCAATTGTTTCTTTCCTTCCTCATCTCGTACAGGGATGTACACCGCTGGAAGTAAATTTTCTGAATTACTCCACCGTTGCAGCGGGATCAACATACTTCTGGGATCTGAGTGATAACACTACTTCTACGGATCAGAATCCGTCACATACATATACAATACCGGGACAGTATTCCGTTTCACTCACCATTACAACTCCGCAGGGATGTATAAAAGGACTGACCATTCCGAATCTTGTTTCTGTGTATGGCAAACCGGATGCAAGCTTTACGCAATCAACACAACTGGTAACCTTCTTCAACGCTTCTGTTACATTTACTGATAACAGTGTAGGTGCAGCAACATGGCAGTGGGACTTCGGAGATAATTCGGCTCTTTCATATGATCAAAATACCAGTCATACTTATAGTGATACCGGAGAATATGTCATCCAGTTAGTTGTGACGAATAACGGTGGTTGTGTTGACACATCGTATGGAAGATTGCTCGTGGAAGATGAGTTTGGAATTTATATTCCGAATGCCTTTACACCAAATGGCGATGGTGTGAATGACGGATTCACTGCGTATGGCGTAGGGTTCACGGAATTCAACATGTGGATCATCGACCGTTGGGGAAAAGAAATTTATCATACCTCCGATCCAAAACAAGCCTGGGACGGAACATGGTATAGCAATGGCAACCTTTGTCAGAATGATGTATATGAATACGTCATTGATGCGCGTGATAAATCCGGAACTGTACACAGGTATATCGGACACGTTACGCTTGCCAGGTAAGAATATTTTTTAGCCGACCAATCCGGTAACTTCTTATTCGATCTATTTTTCCGGATTCGCTTTTTTATTGATCAGAAAATAAACGGGAACTCCCGCAAGCATGATCAATGCACCCCACAGACAATTCTTTCCGTTGTTCAGAATCATGAAAACGGAAACTGCAAGTGCCAGCAAAACATAAATTGCGGGAAGGATCGGATAACCAACTGCTTTGTAAGGTCGCTCTGCATCAGGTCTCTTCACCCTGAGAATGAAAAGCCCGGTTACAGTCAGCACGTAGAAAATCATCACTGCGAACATCACATAATCTAAGAGATCACCGTACGAGCCGGAAAAACAAAGTACACACGACCAGATGCATTGCATCGTCAGAGACTTAGCAGGAACATGATTTTTATTGAGGACTCCGGCTTGTTTAAAAAACAAACCGTCTTTCGCCATGGCATAATAGACGCGCGCTGCAGTAAGTATCACCCCGTTCAGGCAACCGAATGTTGAAATCATAATAAGTGCAGCCATCAAAAATTTTCCGCTGTCACCCAACACGGTTTGCATAAGTAATGTTGCAACGCGATCGTTCTCTGCTACTTTTATTTTATCAATTCCGAGCACATACACATAGGCAAAGTTGGCAAGGATGTATAGTGCTATCACGATCGATGTTCCTATAAGGAGTGAAAGAGGAAGATTCCGTTTTGGGTTTCTCACTTCTCCTGCCGTGTAGGTGATGTTGTTCCAGGCGTCAGCAGAAAACAGAGAACCTGTTAATGCTCCTCCGAAAATTCCAATCGTAGTCCACGTCATTGCATCAGGAAAAAGTGGTGTAAAGTTTTGAGTTGTGCCGTGACCGTTGAGCCCGAAGTAAATTCCAACTACCACCAATGCGAGCAGTGCTACTGCCTTCGTGATTGTAAAAATATTCTGAAGTCGTGCTCCCGTTTTTACATCACGGTAATTATAAACGGTAAGTAATACAATCACCAAAATGGCGAGAAGTTGTTGCGTACTGACATGAAACGTTCCGATGCTGAAAAGAAAATTATCACCCGAAATGTCTTTCCAGAAAACGCCTGTGAACTTTGCAAACGCAACGCCCACAGCAGCAATTGTTCCTGTTTGAATAACGGTGAACAACGTCCATCCATAGAGAAAACCAAACAAGGGATTGTAAGCTTCTCTCAGATAAACATATTGTCCGCCCGCTCTCGGAAACATGGCAGCAAGCTCTCCGTAACTCAAGGCAGCGAGAATGGTAATCACACCTGTGACAATCCACGCAAGCATGAGCAACCCCGGTGAGTTTACTTTTTGGGCAATCCCCGCTGATACAATGAAGATTCCTGAACCAATCATCGAACCCATGATGATGGTTGTAGAGTCAAGGAGCGATAATTTCTTTTTGTCGTTTTGCTCTTCCATGTTTTTTATTTAGGTGAATTAAGATCCAGAATCAATTAAAAACTAAAAACTTTGAACTTTGAACTTTGAACTTTGAACTTTGAACTTTGAACTTTGAACTTTGAACTTTGAACTTTGAACTCTTGCCATGCAAGTAAATAAATTTTCTACTTTCACAGCATGACCCGGCCAGAACTTTTCGAACAGATAAAAAGGAAAGAATCGTATTTGTGCGTCGGACTCGATACTGACATTTCAAAAATTCCGAAACACTTGTTGCAAACGGATGATCCTGTTTTTGAATTCAACAAACAAATCATTGATGCTACAAAGGATTTTTGCGTAGCATACAAACCCAATCTCGCTTTCTATGAAAGCCTTGGCTGGAAAGGATTACAAAGCCTGGAGAAAACAGTTCAGTATATTCCGAAGGATTGTTTCACCATTGCCGATGCAAAGCGTGGAGATATTGGAAATACGTCTGACATGTATGCGAAGACTTTTTTTGAACAGTATGGTTTTGATTCCGTAACTGTGACTCCCTACATGGGAAGCGATTCTGTAAAACCGTTTCTGAATTACAAAGACAAATGGGCAATTCTGCTTGCTCTTACTTCCAATGAAGGAGCAAATGATTTTCAAAAATCCGAGATCCGCAATTCAAAATCCGAAGTTCGATATCTCTACCAGGAAGTGCTTGCCTTATCCCAACAGTGGGGAACTCCCGACAACATGATGTACGTTGTGGGTGCTACGAAAGCGGAATTTTTTGCTGACATAAGAAAAATGGTTCCCGATCATTTTCTCCTTGTTCCCGGAGTGGGCGCGCAGGGCGGAAGTTTACAGGAAGTTTCAAAATACGGAATGAATAGTGGATGCGGACTTCTTGTTAATTCATCGCGACAGATTATCTTTGCTTCTTCAACGGAAAATTTTGCTGAAGCAGCTTCCAGCGAAGCGAGAACGGTTCAACAGGAAATGAAAAAATTTCTTGGTGAATTTTTGAAATAGAGTTTTGAAAAGTTGACAGTCCACAGTCGACTGTGGACAGCATGTCAAGAATGAGAAAAAAAATATTTTATAATTTTTTTTAATCAGTACCACTTTTAAATTTTTTCTTTTATGAACGAAGACTTTCTTCACCATTTGTGGAAGTTAAAACTTTTTAATTTCCCTGAACTGGAAACATGTGATGGCGAATCCATCGAAATCATTAAAACCGGTCAATACAACACCGATGCAGGTCCTGACTTTTTTAATGCGCAGGTGAAAATCGGAAACACTCTTTGGGCTGGTAACGTAGAGATTCACCTGAAATCATCAGACTGGAAAAATCATGCGCATGAAAAGGATCAGGCTTACGATTCTGTCATCCTTCATGTCGTGTATGAGAATGATGAAGTGATCGTGCGAAGGAATGGATCAATTATTCCTTCACTTGAGTTAAAAAGAAAGTTCGATGAAAACCTTTGGAAAAATTACAAGGAACTTTGCCTGAGCAAACGCTGGATTCCTTGTGAGCATCGAATTTCGGAAGTTGACAAATTCGTCATTGACAACTGGCTCGATCGAATGTTGACTGAACGGTTGGAAAGAAAAACGGAATCTGTTTTTTCATCCCTTGAATCAAACGGCAACAATTGGGAAGAAACCTTCTATCATCATCTCGCAAAAAATTTTGGATTCAAGATCAATGCGATTCCGTTTGAAGTGCTTGCACGTTCGTTGCCGTTAAGTTTTCTTGCTAAACACAAGGATCATGTGAACCAACTTGAAGCCATGTTGTTCGGGCAAGCAGGAATGCTTGAGAGAAAATTTATTGATGATTATCCGAATGAATTGAAAAGAGAATATTTATTTCTGAAGAATAAATTTAAGCTCGAATCCATTAATGAACATCAGTGGAAATTTCTCCGCTTGCGCCCGGTGAATTTTCCTACCGTCAGGATTTCCCAGTTTACACAACTGGTTCATCAATCATCTCATCTGTTTTCAAGAATACTGGAGTGTGAAAGTCTCGAAGATCTTTCTGATTATTTTAATGTGAAAGTGTCGGATTATTGGAAGACTCATTTTGTGTTTGATAAGACATCTGCTCCAACGGAAAAACACTTTGGAAAAAAATCCTTTCAGAATATCGTGATCAACACCATCGTTCCTTTTTTATTTGCGTATGGAAAAAATCGATCCAATGAAATCTATCAGCAACGTGCTTTGAGATTCCTGGAACAACTACCTTTTGAAAAAAACAGCGTTATCAACGGTTGGGTAAGAGTAGGTGTCGTACCCGTTTCAGCATACCGTTCTCAGGCATTGCTTCAATTAAAAAGTGAATATTGTGAACTGAAAAAATGCCTAACTTGCGGCATAGGAAATAAAATAATCAATCAACACACATGAATCTTATTCAATGGATCAGGGATTATTTTGAGAAGCAGGCTTTTGGAGTATGCGCCCGCATTGGTGAGAAACTGCAGATGCGTACTTCCGTCATACGTTTATTTTTTATCTATGCTTCTTTTCTCACCATCGGTTCACCGCTGATTGTATATATGATTCTTGCCTTTTGGCTGAAGATGAAAAGTTATGTCGGGAGCAAACGGTCTTCTGTTTGGGATCTTTAGATATTTTGTTTATTCAACAGTGCTTCATTAATAATTTTATATACTATCCGGGAATTATGAATTGGTCAGAGTTTAAGCGTACCAGAATTCGTATATTCGTACAAATTCGTGATTCGTAGATTTGAAATACATGGGACTATTTTCAGGCAATAGCTGGAAGACAAATTACCATTACTTCCGAAAACTTTACCACGCAGGAGGGCTGATTGTCATCATGCTGACGATCGGAGTAGCGGGTTATATTTTCATTGAGCACTACTCGTTGCTTGATTCTTTTTTCATGACCATCATCACCGTGGCAACGGTGGGTTACAGGGAAATAAATCCACTGAGTGATGCCGGAAAGTTATTTACATCTTTTCTCATTATCTTTAGCATCGGAACTTTCGCGTATGCAGTTTCTGTGATTACGAAATATGTGATCGAAGGAGAGTTCCAGACTTATTTCAGACATTACCAGGTGAACAAGGAAATACTAAAATTACAGAACCACATCATTGTGTGCGGCTACGGTCGCAATGGTAGACAGGCATGCGACCAACTGCGTTCACAAAATGAATTGTTTGTCGCTGTGGAATCGAACCCGGATATTGTAGCTCGCATGCGTGAGACCGAAGAACTGCTTTTCATTGAAGGTGATGCCACACAGGATGATGTACTTCTTGAAGCAGGATTGAAGCGGGCAAAGGCTTTGATTACAGCTTTACCCAGCGATGCCGCAAACCTTTTCGTGGTGCTTTCCGCACGGGAAATAAATCCAAAGCTGAAAATAATCAGCCGCGCATCCGATGACGGAACAGAAAGTAAATTGAAAAGAGCAGGAGCCGACAGTGTCATCATGCCCGATAAAATTGGTGGAACGCACATGGCTGCATTGGTTGTGAAGCCGGACGTGTTGGAATTCATTGATCACATAACCGGACGTATCAACATCAAGCTCGAAGAAATATTGTTCGACAGTTTGCCTGAACGCATGCGTAATAAATCAATCCGCGAACTTGAAGTGCGGAATAAAACAGGTGCAAACATCATCGGTTTCAAAACAGCAGAAGGTGAATATGTCATAAACCCTCCACCGGATACGATCATGCAACAGGACGCTAAACTTTTTGTTCTTGGAACGCAGGAACAGGTGAGTAAGTTCAAAGAAATTTTGAACACTTAATAAATTTTATAATTCAATTGAAAACAATTCTTGTTACAGGCAGCAACGGACTTTTAGGGCAGAAGATAATTTACGTATTGCGTAACAGGAAAGACGTGCAATGTATTTCCACCGCAATTGGAGCGAACAGGATGTCAGCGAAGGATGGTTACACCTATGAATCACTTGATATCACAGATCAAAAGCAGGTTGAAAAAATAATTGCACTTTATAAACCCGATGCAATCATTAATACGGCAGCGTTGACGAATGTGGATGCTTGCGAAACAAAAAAAGAAGAAGCAGTGAAGTTGAATGTAACTGCTGTTCAGTATTTGATTGATGCATGTGAAAAGCACAATACGCAACTTGTTCATCTTTCCACTGATTTTGTTTTTGACGGAGAGAAAGGTCCGTATGTGGAAGAAGACGAACCGAATCCGCTGAGTTTTTATGCGCAGTCGAAGTATGATGGTGAATTGCTTTTGCAGAAAAGTAAAATTCGGTGGACGATTATTCGTACCATCATCATTTACGGAGTCGTGGATGATAACAGCAGATCCAATGTCGTGTTGTGGGCAAAGAATTCAATCGAGAAAAAACAAACCATCAACGTCATTAACGATCAGTTTCGTTCCCCGACTCTGGCGGAAGATCTTGCTGATGCCTGCATCAATGCTGCATTAAAGGAGGCTGTCGGTATTTACCACGTTTCAGGAAGGGAAACGATGTGTGTTCTCGACATGGTGAAAATTGTTGCAGATTATTTTCACCTCGATCAGTCTTTCATAAATCCGATTTCTTCCGAGTCCTTGAAACAGCCGGCGAAACGCCCGCCTGTAACAGGATTCATCATTTCGAAAGCAACACGTGATCTTGATTTTCATCCCCATACATTTTTGGAAGGATTGTCCATCGTGAAAAAGCAATTGGAAAAATTTAAGATTTGAATATTTTTTTATTTTTTATCAGGTACATTTAAATTTTGTTTTTTATTTTTTTTACTAAAAGTAATTCTTAGTGAACCTTTGTGCTCTTAGTGTCTGAGTGGTTAAAGTTTTACCACAAAGACACTAAGAGCACTGAGAAACACGAAGACTACAATTAAAATTTTTTTAGTCGTGAAAAAGCGTTCAGTCTTCAGGGATACCTGGAAGGATTATCTTTCATTTTCAAGAAGAGAAAGAAGAGGTGTTTTTGCATTGCTGCTGATCATCCTCGCACAAATCTCTTTGCTCATTTATTTAAAATATTTTCCTTCAAAAGAACTTCCTCAGGATTTTTCTCAGTTCAAAAAGGAGGTGAATGATTTTTATGCATCCGCTGATAATTCAAATGATTCTGAAATCAGCGAAGCCAAAGAGAATGAAAGGCCGGAAAAACGAAAAGCAGAACTGTTTGTCTTCAACCCGAATAACCTTCCTTCTGAAGACTGGCAGCGATTAGGTTTCAGCGAGAAGCAGGCAAACGTAATCAAGAACTATGAATCGAAGGGAGGAAAGTTTCGCTCGAAAGAAGACGTGAAAAAAATGTTCTGCATTTCTGAGAAGGATTACAATCGCATTGAACCATTCATCAACATTCCGGCAACGAAACCCGATTTTCCTGAGAAGGAAAAAAGGAAATTTGAACGCCCACCTTTGCTTGTTGATATTGGAACTGCTGATTCACTTGAGCTGGATAAACTCAGGGGAATTGGTCCGGGATTCGCAAGACGTATTTCAATTTACAGGGATAAACTTGGCGGCTTTACAAACAAGGAGCAATTACTCGAAGTGTGGGGATTATCTGATTCGCTTTATCAAACCTTGCTTCCGAATATTTTTCTTAAAGATTCAACGAATATCCGGAAAGTTAATCTCAATACAGCTGATTTTAATACGCTTAGAATTCATCCTTACATTGGTTACCAGTTGGCAGGAGTGGTTCTTAATTATCGCAAGCAACACAAGGGTTTTCACAGCATTGATGAAATCAAAAAGATCCCTTTGGTAAATGAGGAACTTTACCGTAAACTTGCACCATACCTTGTTCTCGAATAAGAATTCAATTGTCAGTGTTACATTCGTCAATCAATCTGAATGATTAATAACTAAGTACGAATTGACAAATGAACGAGTGAACTATTGAACCAATAAAACAAATGTCTCTCCAAGAACGAATCCAATCCGCCATCCGTGATGTTCCTGACTTTCCAAAGCCGGGAATTTTATTCAAAGACATCACACCGATTTTAAAAGATCCGGCTTTGTGTAAAGATATTGTTGACGAGTTTCATTCTTTGTTCTCAGGAAAGAATATTGATTGTATTGTTGGTGTCGAAAGCCGTGGATTTTTATTCGGCATGATGCTCGCGCAAAAATTCAATGTTCCGTTTGTTCCTGTCCGCAAGCATGGAAAACTTCCGTTCAAAACAATTTCTTACAAATACGATTTGGAGTATGGTTCATCCATTATGGAAGTTCATGTAGATGCTATCAAACCCGGAAGCAACGTGCTCATTCACGATGATCTTTTAGCAACCGGCGGCACTGCAGCAGCAGCAGCAGAACTGGTGAAGATGCAAAAAGGAAATATTGCCGGCTTTGCATTTCTTGTAACACTCGATTTTTTGAAAGGGAACGATGTTCTTAAAAAGCATTCATCGAATATTAACTCTTTGGTAAATTACTGATGAACTCAAATTCTTTCACCGAAGTACCAACTCTTAACTCCGAAACAAAAATGGATTTCAGTCTCACCGAAAATCAAATTATGATTGCCGAAACCGTTCGCAAATTTTGCGAAGTGCATATCAAACCCGATATGATGAAGTGGGATGAGGAACAGATCTTTCCTGTTGAAGTTTTTAAAAAACTCGGGGAGCTTGGATTGATGGGTGTTCTGGTGCCACAGGAATATGGAGGAGCAGGACTTGGTTATTTCGAATACGTAACAGCTATTTCGGAACTGGCGAAAGTATGCGGCTCAATTGGTTTGTCGATGGCTGCACACAACTCACTTTGTACAGGACATATTCTTCAATTCGGAAACGAAGAGCAGAAGAAAAAATATTTGCCAAAGCTCGCAACGGCAGAGTGGATAGGAGCGTGGGGACTCACAGAACCGGGAACAGGTTCCGATGCAGGAAACATGTCGTGTGTTGCAAAACAAGATGGAGATCATTTTGTTCTCAACGGAACGAAATGCTGGATCACGCATGGTAAATCATGCGATGTGTCAGTAGTGATTGCACGAACAGGAGAAAAAGGTGATTCGCATGGAATGACAGCTTTCATTGTTGAGAAGGGAACACCGGGTTTTTCAGGAGGAAGAAAAGAAAACAAACTTGGTATGCGTGCATCTGAAACCACGGAGATGATTTTTGACAACTGCCGTATTTCCAAAAACCAGGTGATGGGTAAAGTAGGAGATGGTTTCGTGCAATCGATGAAAGTGTTGGATGGAGGTCGTATATCCATTGCAGCACTTGCACTTGGCATTGCAAAAGGTGCATACGAGGCATCGCTTAAATATTCCAAAGAACGTCACCAGTTTGGAAAACCTATTTGCGAATTCCAGGGAATCTCTTTTAAACTGGCTGACATGGCAACGCAAATTGAAGCAGCAGAACTGCTTACTTTTCACGCAGCGCATTTGAAAAACAAAGGAGAGAAAATGACAAAGGAAGGCGCCTTTGCAAAATATTATGCTTCTGAAGTTTCTGTGAGAGTTTCCACGGAAGCTGTTCAGATTTTTGGAGGCTATGGATACACTAAAGACTTTCCCGTTGAAAAATTTTACCGCGATTCAAAACTCTGCACGATCGGCGAGGGAACTTCCGAGATTCAGAAACTCGTGATTGCACGGGAGATTTTGAAATAATAATTTGAAGTGAGGTTATCTATTTATCCGGACTGAATTGACACGTTTAATTTCCATATTGCTTTTTAGTTACTACTTGATCGTGAACCTTTGTTTACCGCAAGGCAATTTTTCAATGTTAACGGATTTACCGGACATGTACCGACACTGCAAATCGACAGAAGACAGAGACATGACACCTCTTGATTTTATTACCGATCATCTTATAAATATCGACAGTGTTTTTGACAAGCATGATAACGGTGACAGTCAAAAGCCGCATCAACCGATACAAACTCATCATCAAGGACAGGTAACTGTTTCTTTTGTTAGTTGCTTTTCTTTTTCCATTTCAAAGTTATGTCCTGTTGATCTTCGACCTTCAATTCCATCAAACAGCTTTTTACCTTCAGACTATACTTCCGGAGTCTTCCGTCCTCCTATAGCAGCCTGATTATTTGATTTTGTTTTTCAATAGGCGACAACTTGAGTTTTTAATAACATTTAATCAGGCAAAAAATGAAAAAAGAAATTTTCGTTGCAATGGGTATGATATGTGCCTTTGCAACAAGTTTTGCTCAAAGCAAAACACCGGTTGCTGTTACAACAGCATTCAACCAAAAATTCCCGGGCGCGACACAAATAAAGTGGAACAAAGAGGGTTCTCACGAATTCGAAGCAGCGTTTGTCTGGAAGAGCGAACACTATTCAGCCAATTTCAGTGATAGCGGAAAATGGCTGGAGACTGAATATCCATTTACATTTAATCAACTTCCTGATGCTGTGAAAAAAGTGCACAGTGCTTCATACAAGGAATCGGTTTTGAAGTCAGTTTCGAAAATTGAAAAGTCTGAAGGCGGAATTAAATATGAGGTGGAGATAAAGCAGGGAAAAAAAATTGTTGAACTATTTTACACTCCTGATGGAACTCAAACGAAAGAATAAATACCCGGCGAGAGAGCGTCATTGACGCTCTCTCGTTTTAAATTTTTTAGAACATGACAAAAAATAAAAAAATAATCAACCAGGTATTGGTGACCATTGTAGGCGCAAATGCGTTTATTTTTTTGTTGCTTGCTTATCTGGAAAAACTAAGTACCGATCCAAAGGATTTAGTTTTTATAGACTTTTGGGGACGATTATGCGTGTACTCTCTTTGGTTTGTCGGGTATGCCCTGTATAGAAAATACATCGTTGAAAAAATAGTTTTAAAACGAATACTGATTTTTATTGTGTGCGTCAACATTCCTTTTTTTCTGCTGATGGGTTATTTTGATAAACTCAGCACCGATCCGAAAGCATTACCGTTCATAGATTTTTGGGGGCGTCTCACGGTTTATTCATTGTGGTTTATGGCGTATGAATTTTATCTTGAGTTCATGAAGGAAGATACTCAGGAAACACAAAACAAAATCACTGATTGAGATGAACAAACTCCCGCAAATTACCGTTGCATTTTGGATTATGAAAATATGTGCGACCACATTGGGAGAAACTGCCGGTGATTTATTGTCGATGACATTACACGTTGGCTATGCTGTGAGTTCTGCAATCCTATTGAGTTTTTTTCTTGCAGTGCTTTTGATGCAGCTTCTTTCGAAAAATTTTATTCCTTTAATTTATTGGCTCGTTATTCTTGCTACAAGCACTGCAGGGACCACTATGTCTGATTACATGGACAGAACGCTTGCATTGGGATATGCAACAGGTTCAATAATTCTTATGGCTCTCTTAATTGTAACACTTACACTATGGAAGTCAATTGAAAAATCATTGTCGGTAACAGCGATTAAGTCAAAGCGTGGAGAACTCTTTTACTGGACTGCTATTTTATTTTCAAACACCTTGGGAACAGCGCTCGGTGATTTTTTAGCAGACGATTCAGGCCTTGGATTTTCCGGCGGAGCCATACTCATTGGAAGTTTATTATTGCTTTTAGTTTTAGCGTACTATTTCACGAAACTTTCTCACGTGTTATTGTTTTGGTCGGCATTTGTATTGACTCGTCCGTTCGGTGCGACCTTTGGCGACTTGCTCACAAAGCCAATTGAAAAAGGCGGATTGAATTTTGGAACAATGGGTTCATCGCTGATACTCTTTGGAATTCTCGCAGTGTTGATACTTATGTCAACTATCAAACTCAACTCTGCTTTTAAGAGCAAAGTTCCCTGAAGAAACAAGGATGATTTGTGTAAAGGCTCACACGAACTACAGGAAGACAATGTTCCTTTATCCCGAATTTATTTTTAGTCAATCAAAAAGTATAAACGAGAGATGAAACATTCTATACAACGAAAATTATTTCCAGTGACGACTTTCATAACAGCAGTTGTTATGATGTCAACAAAAACGGTGAATGCTGTGTTGCCCGTTCCTGATCACATCGTGATTTGCATCATGGAGAATCACGGCTATTCTCAGATCATCGGTTCATCAGCCGCTCCTTTCATCAATTCATTAGCAACTGCCAACGCTAGTTTCGGAGCCTCGTATGCGTTAGCGCATCCCAGCCAGCCGAATTACCTGATGTTGTTTTCCGGTTCCAACCAGGGAGTGACAACAGACAACCTTCCAGCAGGAACTCCGTGGTCAACGGCAAACCTTGGTGGCTCATTGGTTGCTGCAGGGTATTCTTTCGCTGCTTACTCTCAAGGATTACCTTCTGTTGGAAGCACCGCTACAACGTCTGGTCAGTATGCGCGCAAGCATGCGCCATGGGTTGACTGGCAGGGAACGGGAGCAAATCGAATACCTTCAAATTCTAATCAGCCTTTCACAACCTTTCCAAGTGATTACACTACTCTTCCTAAAGTATCATTCGTTGTACCTGACATGGATCATGACATGCACAATGGAACGGATCCTGCTACTATTACTACCGGTGATACCTGGGTGCAAACCAATTTAAGCGCATACATTACCTGGGCGAATACACACAATAGTTTGTTCATCCTCACCTTTGATGAAGATGAAAATTCAGCGTCCACCAATAAGATTGTTACTGTTTTTTCGGGACAGATGGTTCAGCCCGGATTTTACAATACGATTACATACAATCACTATAACATTCTTAGAACGCTTGAAGAAATGTATGGTCTGACTTATGCCGGTGCGAGTTCAACTGCACAAGCGATTACAGAATGCTGGATCGTACCAACGGGAATGAACCAGCATGAAACGATTACAGGGATTTCATTTTATCCGAACCCGGTTTCAATGAAGGCGTCTATTCGATTTTCAGGTGCTGCAGATTTTTCAGCGATGCAGTTGGTGCTGTTTGACTTAATCGGAAACAAGGTGAGAGATCTTACAAAGGAATTTGCTGAGCAAAAAGGAAATTTTGTTTTCGACCGCGAAGGATTGAAAAGTGGAATCTATTTTTACCAGCTCATCAATGGTGAGTCCAAGGTTTCCTCAGGTAAGGTTGTAATTGAATAAATTCCTTTTCAGGAGGATTTCCGATATCTTATCAATTCAAAATAATGGCACAGCCTACAATTTTATTGTGGTCAACTCGTGATTGCACGGGCAATTTTGAAATAATATTTTGAGCGATCATGCTATTGAGATTTGGTGGATAGAGAACCGTTTTAACGGTTTTTTGGCAGTCTCTAACCAGCCCCGGCAGTAGCGGAAAGCCCGCATAGCGAAGGCTTTAGGGCAGACGGACTTGGAGCGGATGGCGGGAAGAGCGGTCATTTTGGGCGGGAAGTCTCGCTTCAAAAAATCCTTTGGATGTTTAAGAAAAATCTTTATTTTTGCGTCCCAAACAAATTTAAACGATGATTATTGTACCTATTAAAGAAAATGAGCCGATTGATAAGGCTTTGAAGAAATTCAAAAAGAAATTTGAGCGCACCGGTGTTGTTCGTGAACTTCGCAGACGTCAGGCTTTTGAAAAACCTTCTGTTGAAAGACGTCAACAGGTTATTCACGCTCGTTACCTTGAGGTGTTGAAAAGAACCGGAGTATTGTAATTCTTTTTTAAGACCGAAGGAAATAAAAACGTATATTTACCTGACCATTGATAACAAGGTTATCATGACTGTATTGGTAAAGAAATTTTGAAGGGAGAGAAATTAATAGCACACACTATTGATTTCTCTTTTTCTTTTTTTAACGGAGTATGAGCGTAGAGCGTTTTCTTCAGTACATAAAATTTGAAAAGAGGTTTTCACCGAATACGGTTTTAGCGTATCAAAACGATCTTGATCAGTTTTACCTTTACCAGCAAAAAACTTACGAAGTCTGCGACATCAATGAGATCAATCATTCGATGATTCGCTCATGGATTGTAAGCATGATGGAAGCGAAAGTAACTGCAAGATCCATCAACAGGAAAATCAGCACTCTTAAAACGTATTGTAAATTTTTACTTCGCAGCGGTGTGATTACACATAACCCGATGTTGAAAGTACAATCACCCAAGACATCGAAACGGTTGCCTGTTTTTGTGGATCAGCAAAAGATGGATTTGCTTTTTGAAAAAGTTGATTTCGGTACAGGATATGAAGCGGAACGCGATAAACTCATTCTCGAACTTTTTTATGCAACAGGCATGCGTTTGTCGGAGTTGGTGAACCTGAAGGAAACGGATATTGATCTGAATAGCTGCCACATAAAAGTATTGGGAAAGAGAAACAAAGAACGCATCATTCCGTTTACGAATATACTGAGACAGGTAATCACACATTACCTTGACGGAAAGAAGGAAAATTTTTCGGAGAATATAAATCACCTGTTTGTGACTGACAAAGGAAAACCGATTTACCAGAAACTCGTTTATCGCATCGTGAATCAACGTCTTGGCGAAGTAACTACGCTAGATAAAAAAAGTCCGCATGTACTGCGCCATACGTTTGCAACGCACATGCTCGATCACGGTGCCGACATCAACAGCATTAAAGAAATATTGGGTCATGCAAACTTGAGCGCTACCCAGGTATACACGCATAACACCATTGAGAAACTTAAAAAGGTTTATAAACAGGCTCATCCACGAGCATAAAATTGAGGAGGAATCAGTATGAAAATTAGAGTTCAATCTATTCATTTTGACGCAGACAGTAAATTGCTTGAGTTCGTTCAGGAAAAAGTTGACAAACTTGTTCACTTCTACGACCAGATTATCAGTGGTGAAGTGTTCCTGAAACTCGACAAGTCGAACGACATGCAAAACAAAATTGTCCAGATAAAAATCCTGTTGCCCGGCAACGACATCATTGCTAAAGAGCAACGCAAAACTTTTGAAGAAGCCACAGATCTTTGTGTGGATTCTCTTTCCCGCCAGATAAAAAAGCACAAGGAAAAAGTTAAAGGTCTTTAAGAGAGCCGACAGTCAATTGTCAACGGTCGACTTTGGACTATAGACCGTAGACAAACTGTAAGAACTACAATACTTTTTGATAAACATCGTTTCTGTTAACACGTATCTGTAACAGAATAACTTATTATTGCAGTATGGCAATCCGTATGAAGAGAATCACTCTCCTTTTTGTTTTATTTTTCTGTAGCGGAAGATCGTTTGCTCAACCCGTAGGTTCAAGCCAGGTGATGAGTAAAGTGGTGATCTCAGCTACCGATACGCTGCGTCTTAGTTTCGTGAGCGACTCTTCTCTTTACACGGAAGGATGGGACACACTTGCCCAGGCAAAATTCTGGAGAGATGTGATCTGCATGAGTAGCGATACTTGCATCATCAATGTTGCTTCATGCCGTAAACCACTCGACAAAGTTTCCCGCACGCTGTGGATGAACCAGAGTGAGCTTGAAAAAAAAATATATAAGGACAGCATTTGTTCTCTCAATTGTTTTGATGAAGGAACCAATCTATTTGTCACGTCAGGGAAAGCTGAATTTTATGAACTGAAAAAAGTTTTGCCTGACATCAGCAAGGCGATTCGTGTATTTCAGCAAAACAATTGCGATCCGTTTTATGCGCAGGCAATTCTTCTCATAGAAAGTCCGGGAAAGAGTAAGGCGAAATCGTATGTAGGAGCAAACGGTCCGTTCCAGCTGATGAAGAGTGTAGCACGCAAATATGGTTTACGTGTTACGAAAGGACATGATGACCGTTCTGATCTTGAGAAATCCGGACGTGCAGCAGCAAAGCTGATCAACAGCTCATGTGTTGCTTACGTTAAAAAATTCCTGAACGAACGAAGCATTGCTTATTCTGAAACTGACTTATGGTTTCGCCTGCTTGTGCTGCATGCTTATCATGCTGGAGCTGGAAGTGTTCATTGTGTAATTAATCAATTGAATCCTTCGGGAGGAGGAGTGGATTTATTCAGGCAGATCTGGCAGACAGAGTGCGGACGGTTTAAAAATGAATCACAGAATTATTCTCAGATTGCTTTAGCATCGTTGGTCAGCTTTGATGAAATCATCAACCATGACAAAGACACAGTCTTCCTGGTACAAGGAGATAAATACATGAAAGCATACAACAGGAAATCGTTCAAGCCACTGGAAGCTTTTGATTACCTGAACAAATGCCTTTCGTATTATGAGAACGATGTAATTGATGGTACTCTTCCGTATGACAATTTTCTGAAAAAAATAAACTTCGTTCGCAAGGAGTTCCTTTTCATTGCACAACATGTTACCGGAGCAGACGACAAAATTTCATTAAACCCATATCCCGCTTCTGAAAATCACGTGGACGAATTTGCCATGAAGTTATTGAAACGCCAACGTTATGATGAAGCAATTAAAGTTTTAAAACTGAACATCGACATGCATCCGACCTCTTCAGACGCATACACCAGTCTTGCAAGAGCTTATTCTGTTTCAGGTAATAAACAACTGGCAGCTATTTACAGTAACAGATCAGTCGCGTTGAGTAAGAAGGAATCGATGAAGGGAAGCAGTGAGTAATTTTAACTATTGCGAATTGCGGATTTTTAATTGCGGATTAATTCGAAATTGTAAATTACCGACTGGAGTATTTTAATTCAAGATTTACTCCATCAAATACTCCGTAGGAATCGTATTTAATCCAGTCACCAAGATTAATGTAACGACTTGTTCCGTTGATGCTGATGTCAAGAGGCAAATGGCGGTGTCCGAAAATAAAATAATCGTATTTCTTTTTTTCTAAAAGCTCTTTGGAGTGAATGACAAGCCATTCTTTTTCTTCTCCGAGAAATTTTTCGTCTACCGTTCCAGTTGCAATCCTGCTTTTGCGGCTCCAGTAATTTCCAAGTCCTACTCCAAAGTTAGGATGAATACGCGCAAACAACCATTGACAAATTTTACTTGCAAACACTTTCTTAATGAATTTATATCCATGATCACCCGGACCTAAGCCGTCTCCATGTCCGATATAAAAAGATTTTCCATTGTACGTTTTTTCAATCGGTTCGCGGTGAAGCTGAACATTCAATTCTTTCACGAGGTAATCGAAAGTCCACATATCATGATTGCCGGTAAAATAATGAATCGGAATTCCGCGGTCGGAGATTTCAGCAAGTTTTCCGAGAAGCCTCACATATCCTCTCGGAACAACCGTTTTGTATTCAAACCAAAAGTCGAAAACATCGCCGAGAAGATATAATTCTTCACAATCATTTTCAATGGTGTTCAGCCAGGCAACAATTCTCTTCTCACGTTCAAGACTTTTTTCATAAGTCGGAACACCAAGATGAAAATCAGAAGCGAAGTATATTTTTTTACCGGGTTTCAAAATCAGAGTTCAATTTTTTTGATGAGTGTGAAAGGATTCAGTTTATTCAAATGTAGTTCAAAACGGATTTGGTTTCCGAAATTCAATTTTTCATTATCAACTACGTATTGGATATCATCTGAATAGAAAAACGGGAAATACACAGTAAAGATATCTTTGATCACGTTTATTTCGATTCCTGCTTCGTAAGAAATGGAAGAGCCATTTGTCAATTCATCGGCATGATCAAACGTACCGATGTCCGCGAAAATCCGAAGCGGCAAAATTCCCGGTACTGTTGTTTTTAAATTCAAAGCTGCCAGCCATTTGTTTGCCTGCCTATAAAAGTATGTAGGCATTGCAAAGCCGCCTTCCGTTGCAATAAACTGTTGAGACAAAACGCCTTTACTTTCTGTTCTTCCGAGGAAAACTTCGTCAAACAAATAATCCGATGATCCCGAATAACCGCTCAGTTGAAAACGATAGTCCTCGCCTTGCAACGAAGTATTACGGTTGAAAATATTTCCCGCGAAGAAACGCACATCTAAACCTTTGTCAGGATCTCCATAGATGATTCGGAATTTATCTTCGATGTATGCCAGCAACAGATTTTCATTTCCCCGTACTTTCAATGTGAAATCTGCAGGATTTAATTTGTTGTAACGATTCATGTTGAAGTTTAATTCATACAGCGAAATCAACTTCGAGGAAGGTTTGTTGTTGTAAAAGTATGGAAGGTCTTTATTAATCAGGATATTTCGCAGCGTGATTTCGTATTTTATCTTTTCTGCTCTATCAACCGGTAAAATGAAAAAGTTGATTCGTGAATCCAGCTTACCGAATTTCAATTGAGAAGTTTCAATACTTCCATCCGTCTTTTCATATTCATCATTTGCATACGAATAGTTTTGTGCACCAACACTGACTTGTATTATATGCAGCCGCGATTCTTTCGGGTAGAAATTGTAGGAAATATTTCCTCCTCCTGTGAGGTCTGAAGTTCCAAAAGCAAACATCGGCATCAGAACGTATTCAAATTTTTTCTCAGGAACAAAAATATTGTAAAACGCTCCGCCGGCCATCAGCTTGTTGTAATTGTTCCATCCGATTACCGGGGAATAATACAACTGAGTCTTTTTAGGATCCTCGAATCCTCCGACAAATTGAAACCGTATTGGTTCCAGTTTCTTTAACATGCCGTTTGTGCGGATGGTATTATTCTTTTGCCACAACTCCGGCATTTTTTCTTCAGCATCAATCTTGAAAGCATCGCAGTCGTTGCAACTCATAGATAGTTCGTGACTTCCGTTGAATCCTTCAAGCCATTGTGTCTGCTTCGTTTCTCCGTTTTTCAAACTGCTGATAGAAAACGGAGAAGCGACATCGCCTGAATTTTTCACTGTCAACATAAAATTATTTTTGTCAGCGGAAGACTTAATTCCGGATAATTTGTAGTCAAGTTTCTTCGTAGTCTTTATTAAATCTTCAAAGAGCCAGTCGAGATTTTTTCCTGAAGTGATTGTAAAAACATTTTTCAAATCTTCGGGTTGCGGATGTTTGAATTTCCATTCTTCAAAATAACGGTTCATACAAATGTCAAAAAGAGAATCACCGAGATACGATTTCAGAAAATCAAAACTGAGTGCGGTTTTGTAATACACATCATCATGGTAGTTGACAAATGATACTTTTTCCGCACTGGTTTCCGGAGCCTGACCGGAATTATTTCTCGCTCCGTATAAATAATCCAGGTATTGAATTTTCCGGTGATTTAGTTTGTTGAGCCCGAAACTTAACGGTTCATTTTCCAGCTTACTGAACCCTTCAAGTTGCATTTCTGCCTTGCCTGAATATTTTGTGTAAACGTATCGTGTCTCTAAAAAATTTGTGAGCCCTTCATCCATCCAGGGATGCCTGCGTTCGTTGCTTCCCAGTATTCCGTAAAACCAGTTGTGACCGAGTTCGTGCGCAATAGTTACTTCAAGTTCGAACGGGTCACCGTAATTTCCGATTGTTGTAATGGCAGGATATTCCATGCCGTTACCTTCTGCGTCTGTAACATCAACGGCAGTCACATTGTTGTAAGGATATTCACCGATCCATTTTGAAAAATAATCGATGGAAGATTTCATGTACTCCGGTGATTTCAACCAATAATTTGCTTCTGCATTTGTGAACATCATCCATGCTGTCACTTTTCTTTTGGAGACGGGTAACTCAATATCTTCTTTTAATACATGCCAGCGTTTGTCGGCAAACCAGGCAAAGTCGTGAACTTTTTCTGCATGGTAATGCAACGTTTTTGTTTCGGAAGAAGAAGGAGGAAAGCTCATTTCCTTTTCGAAGTTGACAATAGCTTTGGTTTCTGTTACTTTCTCATCAAGCCATTCAATTTCCTTTTCGCCTTCAACAAGATCGCCTGTTGCTCCAACAACATAATTTTTAGGGAGTGTGATGAATACATCAAACACTCCGAACTCTGAATAAAATTCTCCTTTGTTTATGTAAGGAAAATAATTCCATCCGTTGTTTCCGTATACAGCGGGTTTGGGAAACCATTGCGTGATGAAATATGATTGTTGAAGATGTCCGAGTCGTGAGATTAAAGCCGAAGGAATCTTTACATGAAAAGGAGTGGTGATGGTAATTTTTTCTCCGGGAGCTAAAGGTTTATTCAACGTTAGCTTACAGATGTCGATCGTGTCGGTCAATAAATTCCATTCAATCTTAATTCCATCCGATTCAAAATTGAGCGAATCAATAAATCCTCTTTCTTCTTCTTTGGCATTCAGAAATTTCGGATCTCCGCTTTTTTGAAATTCGTTAGCGAGAGCAGTGTTTTCATTTTTGTATGCATTCGCCCACAAGTGAAAGTAGAGTTCGTTTAATGTATTCGGAGAATGATTTGTGTATTCTATCTTTTCTGTTGCACTCAGTTCATGCTTCACATCATTCAGCGAAACGTGGATCGTGTAGTTTACTTCTTGCTGAAAATAATTTTGTGCGAAACTCTTTGTAACCGGCAATGTGAAAAGAAGGATGACTAAATATTTTTTCAAATTTAAAAGTGAGAAAGTGTGAAGGTGAGAAAGTGTGAAGGTATGCCGCATGCAGACGTTATTCATAAATGCTTTTTCGCCCACTCTCACACTTTCACACTTTCGCTCTCCTATGTTCATTTGCACATCTCCAAATCGGCACATCAGCACATCATTAGTTAAAGTATCTCAATTAACTTCTGCTCCAACTCAACACCGGAAAGTCCTTTGGCAATAATTTTTCCATTTTTATCTATTAGCACTGTATAAGGAATCGCATCTATATTGTATACTTTCACAACTTCTGAATCCCATTTTTTCAATTCACTTCCCTGGATCCATGTGATGTGATCTCTTTTAATGGCGTCTTTCCATGCATTGATATTGTCATCCAGTGAAACTCCCACGATCTCAAAATTTTTATTTTTGAATTTACGATACATTTCAACCACATGAGGATTTCCTCTTCGACACGGTCCGCACCAGCTCGCCCAAAAATCAATGAGCACCGTTTTTCCCCTGAACGAAGAAAGTGATAGTTGCTTTCCATCCGGAGTGTTGAGTTTAATCTCAGGAGCAATGCTGCCAACAGGAACCTTTTTCAACTCAGCAACCTGTGATTCAAAATCCTTCACGTACTTACTGTCTGGATATTCTTTGGCAAGCGAAGCAAGAAGTTCTTCGTAAAGCTGCATGCCTGTCTGCTGGTTTAAATATTTTGTAGTAGATAAGGAAACCAAAGACTTCGGATGTTGGTGGATAAAGTCCTTCGCAAAATTTTCCATAGTAGCAGAATATTGTTTTTGCAATACTGCTCCGACGGAATCCTTTTTATCGGGCATTTTTTCCCGGGTGTTCGAGTAAATTGTATTTAGAGAATCAGACAGATGTCCGTCAAATTTTTTCAGTTCTCTGATCAGTTCAGAGTCTTCAGAGCCTTTTACAGTATATGTACGTTCAATATTTTTTGCATCTCCGTTCACCACAACATTTTCATCTCCTTTAAGCAGCAGGAAAACAAGGTTGTTCGGGTCAGTACGTAAAACGTAATAATCCTTTTCAGTTGCACGGTTGCGCATATTAAAAATTCCGTTGGCATCCGTTTTAGCGGAGTCAAGAACATATTCACCCTTATCATCAAATCGTTCGAGGTAGACCATTTGATTCGCTGCATTCCCGAGTAGTCCTGAAATAGTCCCTTCCTTTTTCTCTTCCTTCGGCTTACAGGAAGCTGCCATAAGAACAGCCAACGTAAGAAGGGAAAAATATGTTAAATTTATTTTCATTTTAGAGCTAAAAACGATGCAAGGTAAATAAAACTCTGAACTGGAATTGTTCAGATGTCCTTCATTTATCACCTAAGATTGTTTATTAGCATTGCGACCCTTTATGTACTTTTATCACTAACAAACCACATCAATGAAGAAAATACACCACTGTTATTTAATTGCCTTTTTTATTTTATGTGCAAATACTTTGTCCGCTCGTGAATTTACCGGACTGGAGGCTCAGCAAAAAGTGAAGGGCGCAGAGAGAGTAATTACCGGAACTAAAAGTTCTGTTCCTGAATTCATTCAGTTTAGACAAGGAGCTCAACCTGATTTTTCTAAATTCAATGCATGGGCGCATGCAAACTTTCGCATCTCTGCTGATGATAATTTTAAGTTGATCAGTACTGAGAAAGATAAGATTGGTATGACGCATTACCGTTATCA
>JAYTXY010000081.1:0-17939 GCA_043742705.1 Bacteroidota bacterium | reverse complement strand
GCCAGTTTAATTCTTGATCCAACACCATACGGTCCGCCTGACCAGCCTGTGTTTACAAGCCATACATTCACTTTGTTTTTCTTCAACTTCTCACCAAGCAATTCAGCATAACGTGTCGGATGCAACGGCAGGAAAGCTTTTCCGAAGCATGCGGAGAATGTAGTCGTAGGCTCATTAACACCCACTTCAGTTCCTGCGACTTTTGCCGTATACCCTGAAATGAAATGATACATCGCCTGTCCTGAATCCAATTTTGAAATAGGAGGAAGTACTCCGAACGCATCAGCCGTAAGGAAGAAAATATTTTTTGGAATGCCTGCTACGGATGGTTCAACAGCATTGTCGATGTGATGAATCGGGTAGGCGCAACGTGTGTTTTCAGTTTTGGTGATCTTCTCATAATCCACCGTTGTGGTGCCATCGAAAAATTCAATGTTCTCAACCAGTGAACCAAAGCGAACTGCATTATAAATCTGTGGTTCTTTTTCTTTGGAAAGGTTCACGCACTTTGCATAACATCCACCTTCGAAATTGAAAACGGATTTATCAGCCCAGCCATGCTCATCGTCACCGATAAGTCCGCGATCAGGATCCGCTGAAAGCGTTGTCTTTCCTGTTCCGGAAAGTCCGAAGAAGATTGCAGTATCATCGTCTTTGCCGATGTTCGCTGAGCAATGCATTGACAACACGCCTTTGTCTTGCGGCATAACGTAATTCAATACAGAGAAAATTCCTTTTTTGATTTCACCGGTGTAAGCACTTCCTCCGATGAGAATAATTTTTCTTGTGAAGTTGATAATCGTGAAATTTTCCTGACGCGTTCCGTCAACAGCAGGGTCAGCAAGAAATCCGGGAGCTGCTACAATTGTCCATTCAGCTTTTTTCGCTTTTAAAATTTCTTCTTTGGTCGGACGCAAAAAAAGGTTGTTCGCAAACAGGTTCTGCCAAGGAGATTCAGTAACAACACGAATATTCAATCGATATGCAGGATCAGCGCAAGCATAAGAGTCGCGCACATACACAGTCTTACCTTGCAGGTACCCGCAAACGCGATCGTATAATTTGTCAAAATCTTCAGGAGAAAATTTAATGTTGATGTCACCCCACCAAACAGTATTGGCAGTCACATCATCATACACAATGAATTTATCTTTTGGCGAACGGCCGGTAAATTTTCCGGTGTCAACGGCAAGAGCTCCTGTATCAGTAAGAATACCTTCTCCGCGGATAATAGTTTCTTCAACCAACTCAGCGGGAGACAAATTCCAGTAGGCATCAGCAACATGCTTTAATCCTAAATCTGAAACGGTAGCTTCTTTCGCTTTTAATCCGAATTCATTCATATTTTATCAGTTTTTGTGCTGAAATGTTCCGCAAACGTACGGGATTTCAATGAAAGGACAAAGAGGATTTATGAGAATTGTTCTCAGAAAAGTGGGTTAAAACGACCTTAAATGGGGGAATTTGAAAAGATATTAACAGATTTTCGAAATCTGAATTGTATCTAAAATTTATATTCTGACCAGAAGTAGCACAAGCAAAGAGCGGATCATTTTCTCACTTTTTGCGTCCCGTTCTACAGGCTGAGTCCTCAAAAAAATGAACCCATCTTGCTGACTTCAGGGCATTCTTCGCTTCAGTGATAAAATTAAGTTGATCAGTCGGAGAAAGTTCAGAAAGTTTCAGACAGATGTTGGTTTCACCTTCACGTCCCCAATATGATTCTTCAAACGCAATTTCCTTTTTGATTTTCTTTCCGTAGTCGGTAATGAAATTTTTAAACAGTTTGATCTGTTCTCCTTCTACTCCTTCTCCGATGGAATAAAAATCAACGATAAAGCGATAGTTATTTGCAGCAACAGAATCTTTTGTTTGAGTAACTTCTGAAGAATTAATTTTCTGTTCGGTAATTCCGCTTGTCTTTTGTGAACAACACGAACAACAGAAAACTGTTAAAGCAAGAATTGAAGCGAACCGGATTTTCATTGTGAATTTACTTTTTGACGATGCCAACAACTAACAATATCCACGCTGTAATAAAGCACAAGCCACCAAGCGGTGTAATAGGACCAAGGAATTTCCAACTTTCTGTTCCCATTAAACTCCTTGTCGACAATAAATAAAGAGAGCCGGAGAAGAAAATAATTCCGGCAATAAATAAATAACCTGAATAATTTAGGAGCGGTGAGTTGAATTTCTCCGCAAGCAATCCAACAACAAGCAATGCAAAAGCATGATACACCTGGTAACGAACTCCGGTTTCAAAAATTTGCAGTTGATCGGGGGCGATTTTTTCTTTTAGTGCATGAGCACCGAAAGCGCCAAGTATCGCAGCTATTCCTGCCGCTGCTGAACCAAGGGCTAAAAAAGTTTTTTGCATGGAATTAAAATTAAAAGAGTCCCTTTTTTCGGGACTCTCTGATTAACGACCGTTAATGTAAGTATTTAATTCCTCGATTGACGATTCAAACGTAAATGCATCATTCACTTTGTAATAATTGTTGATGTCGTAAGTGTGTCCGTATGCGTACTTCGCAAAATCAAGACGGCTGTCTTCAAATGTAAACACCTTCATTACTTCCCGCACCTGTGCACTTGTCAGACAATTGTTATTCAGAACCTGTTTAGCAATGGTCAGTTTACTCTCTTCAAAAGATTTTGACTGAACACTTGATTTGAAAGATTGAAAATCTGAATTCGACATCGGAACAGGACAACCGATTGAGCCGTTGTATCCATCCACATAAACAACGTGGGTTGCAGGAGGAGGATCGTTATGAGGAGATGAGGAAGTAACGGTTGTACTATGCGTGGTAGTAGTGGTTGTTGAAGAAGTACTTGTGCCACCATCCATTCCGGACATGTTCATGTTGACGCCTCCGCCATTTTCATTTACGTTGATTCCCATGTTGATATTTACACCGTCTGAATTACCACCTGAAGAAGTAGTTGTAGTTGTTTGCTGAACCGTGGTAGAGGTTACTGCAGAAGGAGGTGGTGTTGCAGAGTAAACAACGATTGTTTGAGTCGGTTCAGGAGCCGGAGCCTGTGCAAGCGGAATAGAACTCATTCCGCGTGTCACATATTCTCCTTTTTTATTTTTCTTAATGTTCCATGTTGCTTCATATCCCATTTCAGGAAAGAACATGTTGAAGTCAACGTAACCCAATGTCTTATCTTCAAACAGGATTCTGCATTTGTAATTGGGCGCAGGCAAGCCTGTCATCTTAACGTTCGTTTCGGGTTTTGCATTTTGAAGAATTCCGTTGAGAACAACCTGGAATCGTTCACCATTTTCTGTAAATAAAATAGCGTTTGAAGTCTGCGCTTTTGCAACGAGTGCTCCAAACAAAAGAACGCCCGTTAAGAGTAACTTACTTTTCATAATTTAATCGATTTATGTTTTTGGGTTTAAAATTTTCGCGGAGTCAGGCCAACACCATGCCAAAAGCAAGGTTGATGAGCCAATGCTGAGAGGCAAATGTAGAAAAAATGATTTACTGATTTCATCCATTTTCGAAAATGACTTTGTGATCCGCTCATTCTTTATCAGCGCTCACAAAACCTAAAACCGTTACCTTCGCTGAAATTATCTTATCGTATTCCATGAGAAACATTTTATTGATCGGTGCCGGACGGTCGTCTTCTTCGCTTATTAAATATTTGTTGGATCATTCTGTAAAGGAAGACTGGACGCTGACTGTAGCCGATGTTTCTGAAGAACTTGCCGGACAAAAAACGGGAGGACATGACAGAGGCAAAGCCATTCGTTTTGATGTTCAGGATGAACATCAACGTATTGCTGAAGTTTCAAAAGCAGACATTGTGATTTCCATGTTGCCTGCTCACATGCATTTGGCTGTTGCGGAGGAATGCATTCGTCAGAAAAAAAATCTTGTGACGGCTTCGTATGTTTCAAAAGAGATGCAGGAACTGGATGGCAAAGCGCGTGAAAATGGTGTGCTTCTGTTGAATGAATGCGGACTTGATCCCGGGATTGATCACATGAGTGCCATGAAAATTATTGAGGAGATCAAATCGAAAGGCGGAGAAGTCATTTCGTTCAAATCGTACACAGGAGGCTTGGTAGCGCCTGAGTCCAACGATAATCCATGGGGATATAAGTTTTCATGGCATCCGCGTAACGTAATTCTAGCGGGACAAGGAACAGCAAAATATATAGAGAAAGGTCGTTATCGTTATTTGCCTTACAACCGTTTATTCTCTCATGCTGAACAGGTTCATCTGGATGGTTTCTCTTCTTTTGACGGATATGCAAATCGCGACTCATTGTCGTACAGAAAAATTTACGGACTCGAAAAAATTCCCACGATGCTGCGCGGAACGTTGCGCCAACAGGGCTTTTGCAAAGCATGGAATATTTTTGTTCAGTTGGGATTGACCGATGATTCATATGTTGTCGAAGATGCAGAACACCTTACGTATCGACAATTGGTGGAAGCATTTCTTCCGTCTGATATTGCAGGAAGTTCAATTGTATCAAGGCTGGCTCTTTTTATGAATACGAATGAAAGCAGCGAAGCGATACAGAAAATTTTATGGACAGGAATTTTGTCAGATGAAAAAATTGCATTGAAGAATGCAACACCTGCACAGATTCTTCAGCAACTGCTGGAACAAAAGTGGAAGCTGAATGAGACTGATAAGGATATGATCGTCATGCAACATCAATTCAAAATTCAATCCCGATCGGTCGGGACACAATCCGCAATCCGCAATATTATTTCTTCGTTGGTTGTTAAAGGAGATGATTCAGTCTATACAGCCATGGCAAAAACAGTTGGTTTGCCACTGGCGATTGTGACGAAATTAATTCTGAATAAAAAAATTGAACGGAAAGGAGTGGAGGTTCCTGTCCACAAGGAAATTTACGATCCTGTTCTTTCTGAATTAAAAAAGTTTGGGATTAATTTTGTTGAAAAGGAAAGCTAAGGATCGATATTTTTAGCTTTTGTTGACTGGGTTGATTATGTTAATTGAGTTGATTGAGACGTTGAAACCAGTGAACTAATAAACCAATGAACCCTTGAACTTATTTTAATCCAAGAAAGTATTCCTTCGTCATCTCAATATATTCAGGAGTATAACTATTATCTTCTTCCTGAATGATAATTTCGTAATCCTCTAAAATTCCAAACTGAAATCTGAATTCCATCATCAGTCTTTTTTCGTTTTTGTCTGATCTTGTTTTTACATGCATGATGCTCCGGCAAAACAATCCTTCACGTTGAGCTACATCTAAAAACTCGAAACCTTCTTTACAAGGAAGTATTAAACAAAGCCTTCCGTCTTCTGCAAGAATTTTTTTTACTCCTGAAATTAATTCCTCAAATGAAAGTTGATCATTGTGTCGCGCATTCAACCGTGCTTCTTCCGGAGGTTTTGAAGCGTGATGAAAATAAGGCGGATTGGTAACGATCAAATCATATTTCTTTTTTGACGTAGCTGCAAACTCCTGGAAAGATTGATGCGAACCATTCAGGCGATTCTGCCACGGTGAGGTTTTGAAATTTTCTTTTGCCTGAACATATGCACCTTCGTCAATATCAACGGCATCAATTTCTGCAGTGGATTTTTGTGCAAGCATCAGCGCAATTAATCCAGTGCCTGTTCCTATATCAAGAATGGAGTTTGAATTTTTCGGATCAACCCATGAGCCGAGCAACACAGCATCTGTACCGACTTTCATGGCGCATTTGTCCTGCTGTATGGTAAACTGACGGAAACGAAAAGTTGAGTCGCTCATACATTTTGCTACACCAAATATAACAAATAAGTAATTTGTCGTTCACGTTATTTTTCATGAATCGCCAAGATACACATCCAGCAATCCTTCCGGAAGATCAAGATGAAGTTCCTGCTTTTCATCATCGATCGATACGATCAAGTCTTCGTTAATCGGAAATAAAACTTCTTTTCCGTTTATCGTACATTTTCCAATCAGTTGCTGTGGATATTCTTCAATGGATTCCAGTACACCAAGTTTCCCGGCATTACTGTCAAATACCATATATCCAATCAAAGAGTTCCAGTCAATTTCATCTTCAACAGGATCAATTTCTGACTCGTCTAAAAAAATGCTTTTCCCCAAAAGTGTTTTCGCTTCGGCTTCTGTGTTTACATCTTCAAGTTTCACAATGATATCAGTTGCACGCGCCTTTATCTCTTCGACAAAAAATGGAACTGGTTTTCCATCGAGTTCAATGAAAAAGAATTTTAGATTTTCATAATCTTCCGGTTCACCGGTTTCAATAGCAAAAATAAGCTCCCCCTTAAAACCATGAGGCTTGCTGATAAATCCGATTTGTACGAGTTCCTCTTTGCGAATGACTTTCATGAAAGTAAACGTATAAAAAAATCCGTTCTGCATTTGCGGAACGGATTTTCATCGTAAAGGTTTTTACTAAAAGAATTACTCTGCAGCAGGAGTTTCCGCTGATGCTTCAGGAGCAGCAGGAACTTCGGCTGATGGTTCAGGAGCAGCTTCAGCAGCAACTTCAACAATAGGAGCAGCTTCTTCAACAGGAGGAGGTGTGTTCTTCACCCTGATTAATTCGGCTTTTGCTTCTTTCTTTTTTGTTTCTTCTGCGAGACGAGTTTCAATTTCTTTCACTGAAGCACCGGCAAGACGATTTTTCTTTTCAGTGATCTTTCCGTCTTTTGCTTCCAGCCATTGCTGAAATTTTTCGTCTGCAATTTCCTGCGTCAAAGCACCCTTCTTCACACCTTCTGCAAGATGTTTTTTGTAGAGTACTCCTTTGTAGGATAAAATCGCACGCATGGTGTCAGTAGGTTGTGCACCTTTACTGAGCCAGTCGAGCGCTTTCTCATTGTTTAATTCAATGGTTGCCGGATTCGTGTTCGGATTGTAGTTACCGATGACTTCGATAAACTTACCATCTCTCGGAGCACGACCGTCAGCGACCACAATGTGGTAATAAGCATTGTGCTTTTTACCGTGACGCGTTAGTCTGATTTTTACAGGCATCTTTTTTCAATTTGATGGATTATAAACCCTTTCCTGAAACCCTTCAGGATAACGTTCTCCTACGTTCTTTTAAAAGGGACGCAAAGATGGCTTTTTTTTCTGAAATGACAAAGATTTTTTTAGATGAAAATGGACTTAATTCAGGCTTTTTGAGGATCTATTCGCAGTTTAATGGTTCATTGGTTCACCAGTTCATTTGTCAAAACACTAACAACCAATAAACCAGTGAACGAATAAACCAGTTAACAATTTTGTTCAAATCTTTTTAACCGCTCACGGTGAATTTTTTAATGAAAGAAAAGTCTTTGTGCAGATTTTACCTGACCTTATTTCAATAAATTTACAAAATCGATTTCCCTTTTACAATCCGAAATCAACAATCCGAAATCCGCAATGAATTTTTCTCATCTCCACGTTCACACACAGTTCTCGTTACTTGACGGAGCTGCCGATATATCGGGACTATACAAAAAAGCAGTAGCCGATAACATGCGCGCTATCGCTATCACCGATCATGGAAACATGTTCGGTGTGTTCAAGTTTGTTGCAGAAGCAGGAAAGCACAACAAGGATAAGCCTGATACGATCAAACCGATTGTCGGCTGTGAATTTTATCTCGTTCAGGATCGACATAAGAAACAGTTTACGCGTGATGAAAAAGATGCACGTTACCATCAATTACTTCTTGCAAAAAATCCCGAAGGATATAAAAACCTTGTCAAACTTTGTTCGCTTGGTTACATCGAAGGGTTGTACGGTAAATACCCGCGCATCGACAAAGAGCTTGTACTGAAATATCACAAAGGACTAATTGCAACAACATGCTGTCTCGGGGCTTCTGTGCCACGCACCATTCTCAAGAAAGGTGAAGCGGAAGGAGAGAAGGAATTCAAATGGTGGCTTGATTTGTTTGGAGAAGATTATTACATCGAATTGCAACGTCATGATATTCCCGAACAAAATATTGTAAATGCTGTACTGCTGAAATGGGCGGTGAAATACAATGTGAAAGTAATTGCATCCAACGATTCGCATTATGTGGATCAGCAGGATAACAACGCGCACGATATTTTACTTTGCATCAACACCGGGGAGAAACAGGCAACACCAAGCATGAAGGAAATTTCCGATGACGATGTATTTGTCAAAGGAAAACGTTTTGCATTTCCGAACGATCAGTTTTATTTTAAGAGCACGGAAGAGATGAGCACTCTCTTCGCAGATGTTCCTCAATCCATCGACAATACGAATGAAATAGTTGACAAGATTGAACCGTTGAAGTTGAAGCAGGATATTTTACTTCCGCATTTTAAAATTCCGGAAGGATTTACTTCTCAGGATGAATACCTGAAACATCTTACCATGGTTGGTGCGAAAAACCGTTATGGTGATTTAATGACTCCTGAAATCGAAGAGCGCATCACCTTCGAACTTTTTACAATTCAGACAATGGGTTTTGCAGGATACTTCCTCATCGTTGCTGATTTCATAAAAGCCGGTCGTGACATCGGAGTATTTGTCGGTCCCGGAAGAGGATCTGCTGCCGGCTCTGTGGTTGCTTATTGCACAGGTATTACCAACATCGATCCGATCAAATACAATTTACTGTTTGAGCGTTTCCTGAATCCTGATCGTAAGTCAATGCCCGATATTGATACTGACTTTGACGATGTCGGACGACAAAAAGTAATTGACTATGTCGTTGAGAAATACGGAAAGAACCAGGTTGCTCAGATTGTAACCTATGGTACAATGGCTGCGAAGATGAGCATCAAGGACGTTGCGCGCGTCATGGATCTTCCGTTGGCGGAATCAAACATGCTTGCCAAACTTGTTCCTGACCGTCCGGGCATCGAACTGAATCGATTGATCAAAGCACCGTTTGACGGAGAGAAAAGCCTGAAACAAAAAGAGCAATTGAACAGCGATGATCTTGAAGATGTGAAAAAGCTGCGGAAGATTTATGAGGGAGATGATTTACAGGCGCGTGTGTTGAAAGAAGCTGTCATCCTTGAAGGATCAGTTCGCAACACCGGAATCCATGCAGCAGGAATTATCATCGCTCCGAAAGATCTTACTGAAATTATTCCCGTGTATGCTTCTAAAGAAACGGATTTGCTCATCACGCAGTTTGACGGAAAAGTAATTGAAGACGCAGGTGTTATCAAGATGGACTTTCTCGGATTGAAAACACTGACGATCATTCGCGATGCACTAATTCTTATCAAACAAAATCACGGAGTTGAAATTGACATTGATACAATTCCGCTTGACGATAAAAAAACATTTGAGTTATATCAGCGTGGGGAAACAAACGCAACATTTCAGTTCGAGTCAGCCGGAATGCAAAAGTACCTGAAGGATTTAAGGCCTGATAAATTCGAAGATCTCATTGCAATGAATGCTCTTTATCGTCCGGGGCCACTTGAGTACATTCCGAATTTCGTAAAACGGAAAAACGGTTTGGAAAAAGTGTCGTACGATTTACCTGAGATGGAGGAAATCCTGAAAGAGACATATGGTATTACGGTTTACCAGGAGCAAGTGATGTTGCTTTCACAGAAACTTGCTGGCTTTACCAAAGGTGATGCTGATGTATTACGTAAAGCGATGGGAAAGAAGGACCGTGCAACACTTGATAAGATGAAAAGTAAGTTCATCGAAGGCACGAAGAAAAATAACCTGGATGAAAAAGTTTGCGAAAAAGTGTGGACGGATTGGGAAGCGTTTGCTCAATATGCTTTCAATAAATCTCATTCAACCTGTTATGCATTTGTTGCATTCCAGACTGCTTATCTCAAAGCTCATTATCCTGCTGAGTTCATGAGTGCAGTGCTCACGCATAATCTGAGCAACATCGACAAGGTTACTTTCTTCATGGAGGAGTCGAAGCGAATGAACATTCCGGTACTTGGTCCTGATGTGAATGAAAGTCAGTACAACTTTGCAGTGAACAAGAAAGGTGAAATTCGTTTTGGTCTCGGTGCTGTAAAAGGAGTAGGAGAATCCGCAGTCGCTGCTATCATCGATGAACGAAATGCAGTTGGACCGTTCAGAAATATTTTTGATCTCACTCAACGAATCACAAATCGCGCTGCAAACAAGCGTTGTCTTGAAAGCATGGCGCAAGCCGGTGCTTTTGATTGTTTCGAAGGAACACATCGTGCTCAATATTTTGCTGTTGATCCCAAAGATCAGATGACAGGCATTGACAAGGCAATCCGTTTCGGAAATAACATGGCGCAACAGCAAAACTCTTCACAGAATTCGTTATTCGGTGATGTAATGATTGCTGATGTCACAACTCCTTCATTGGTTGTTTGCGAGCCGTGGAGCAACCTGGAACTTCTGCATAAAGAAAAAGAGGTGATTGGAATTTATATTTCCGGTCATCCGCTGGATAATTTCCGTTTCGAGATGAAACAATTTTGCCCGAATAAAATTTCTCAATTGAAAGAACTGGAAAAATACAAAGACCGTGAATTAACGGTTGGAGGAATGATCACATCTGTGAATCATCGTGTATCGAAAACAGGAAAGCCATTTGGAAATTTTACCATTGAAGATTTTGATGATTCAATTGAACTCGTTTTGTTCGGGCAGGATTATGTGAGCTTTAAGCAATACATGGAAGTCGGTTTTTTCCTTCACGTAAGAGGGAAATCACAGGAACGCTACCATCAGCAGGGATCGCTGGAATTTAAAGTTGTGAGTATGCAATTACTTTCTGAATTGCGTGAGAAGATGCTGCGTAACATTACGATTCATGTTCAGTTGAATGAACTATCTGATTTGTTTGTAAAGAAACTGATGGATGTCGTCAAAGAAAATTCAAAATTAAATCCGCGTCACTGTGATTTACATCTGAACGTATTCGATAAAGAAGCAAGTATGTCCGTAAAAATGCCTTCACGCAAATTCCGCATTCATCCTGATAATTCTTTCTTGGATACAATCAGCAACATGGCTGAAGTTTCGGAAATAAAGTTCAACGAGAACTAAACTCAATGTGCAGATTTTCTAATTTGAGAATGTGCTGATTTGATAATTTGATAATGGGTTACGAGGATAATTTCCCTGACTTTAAATTGTAATATTCAATCATCAATCTTTAATTTTCAATTGTAAGTTGAAACTAAAAATATTCCAGGTCGATGCTTTCACTGAAAAACTTTTCGGTGGAAACCCTGCTGCTGTTGTTCCACTTGAAGCATGGCTTTCAGATGATCTATTGAAAAAAATTGCTGCCGAAAATAATCTTGCCGAAACTGCATTTTATGTTCCTAAAGGTGATGGTTTTGAATTACGCTGGTTCACTCCTGTGGTTGAAGTTCCTTTATGCGGACATGCAACACTTGCAACCGCGCATGTGATGTACAATCATCTTGAATACAACAAACCTCAAATCAATTTCCATTCTAAAAGCGGAATGCTTGCTGTCCGAAAGAATGGTGAATTGCTGACACTTGATTTTCCGGTAGATGAACTGAACAAAATTGAAATTCCGAAAACGATTTCAGACTCCATTACAGTTACGCCATCAGAAGTTTACAGAGGGAGAAATATGTTGCTTGTCATTTTGAATTCGCAAAAGGAAATTGAAGAACTCGATCCGAACATTGATCTTGTCGCTCAATCACATTCCCATGGAGTTGTTTTTTCTGCGAAGGGAAATGAAGTTGATTTTGTCTCAAGATGCTTCTTCCCGAATTCAGGAATTGATGAAGATCCTGTTACAGGTTCGGCTCATTGTATTTCTACGCCTTATTGGTCGGCTAAGATTGGAAAGACAAAGTTGACAGCCAAACAATTGTCGTGTCGTGTTGGCAATCTTATCTGTGAATTGATTGGTGACAGAGTGGAAATCAGTGGTAAAGCTATTACTTATCTAGTTGGAGAAATTGAAGTATAGAGTTTAAAAGCAAGAACTAGGAATCAAGACACACCAATAAACCAATGAACCATTAAACCAACCCTGTCTATCTGTCAGCCCTTTACAAGGGGCAAAATATTTGCTAACTTCGTGCTCACATTTATCATTCAAACAATAATTTATAATTCCCTTTAAAATGGCAGTAGAAATCACAGATGCAAACTTTGAAGAGTTAGTCATGAAATCAGACAAACCGGTATTGGTTGACTTTTGGGCAGAATGGTGCGGACCATGCAGAATGGTCGGACCAATCGTTGATGAACTTTCAAAGGAATACGAAGGCAAAGCAATCATCGGTAAAGTAGACGTTGACAGCAATCCGAATATCTCCATGAACTTTGGCGTTCGCAATATCCCAACCTTGTTATTTTTCAAAGACGGAAAAGTAGTCGACAAGCAAGTTGGCGCAGTTCCGAAGAGTATTCTTGCCGGCAAGCTTAACGCTCAGCTTTCGTAATTTGATAATGTGATGATTTGATAATTTGGAAATGATTTTTACCATTATCAAATCAGCACATTACCAAATCATCAAATTCCTTTATGCCCATCAACCAACAGGAAGTCCAGCAACTGAGTCATCTCGAATTGCTTGCAAAGCAAGTGGTGGAAGGCTTTATAACTGGGCTGCATAAAAGTCCGTTTCATGGATTCAGTGTTGAGTTTGCCGAGCATCGCCTGTACAACACAGGCGAATCAACCAAGCACATCGACTGGAAACTTTTTGGAAGAAGTGATAAACTATTTGTAAAGCGTTACGAAGAAGAAACCAACCTGCGCTGTCAGGTGGTGATTGACAATTCTTCCTCGATGCATTATCCTGAAATTTCCAAAGGAGAAAAATATCTTCAGAACAAAATTTCTTTTTCTGTGCATGCTGCTGCTGCAATCACTTACATGTTGCGGCAACAGCGCGATGCAGTAGGGTTAAGTGTTTTTTCTGATTCATTGGAATTTAATTCGCAGGCAAAGTCAAGTTCTGTACATCATAAGTATTTATTCAGCGAAATGGAAAAGTTGCTGAATGAACGAGGTTCAATGACTCAGCGTAAGACGTCCGCAGCCGATGCATTGCACCAGATCGCTGAATCAATTCACAAGCGTTCGCTGGTGATCATTTTCAGTGACATGATGGAAACGAACTATGATAAGCAGGGAGAGTTATTCGGAGCTTTGCAACATCTCAAGCATAACAAGCATGAAGTGATTTTGTTTCATGTAGTGGATAAGCAAAAGGAAGAGGAATTTGATTTTGACAATCGTCCGTATCTTTTTGTTGACGTGGAAACAGGAGAACAGGTGAAAGTTCATTCGAATGAAGTGAAAGAAAGCTACGTTCAGTCAATGTCTCTCTTTAAAAAGGATTTGAAAGTTAAGTGTGCGCAATACAGGATTGACTTTGTAGAAGCCGATATTCACGAAGGTTACAGGCAGGTTTTGCAGCCGTATCTCATTAAGCGTGAACGGATGAGCTAAAATCTTTTTTTAGATTTTGTCAGAAAGAAAAATACTCTATTTTTGCACTCCCAAATAAAGAATACGGTTCGGTAGTTCAGTTGGTTAGAATACATGCCTGTCACGCATGGGGTCGCGGGTTCGAGTCCCGTCCGGACCGCTAAGGGGTTGCAAACGCAACCCCTTTTCTTTTGCCTAAACTTTTTATTGCAAACAGCTGCGCAGTTTTTTTTATTTATTTCTGAATCTGCAGTTTTTTAATGAAACGATTTACTTCCGTGGTAATCTGTATCACATACAATCCTGACGAAAGATCCGATAGCTGAATGGTTTCTTTTTGTGAGTCCGGATTCATTGAATGAAAGACTTGTTCCCCACGCGTATTAAATACAGTGATCTCTTTCAGTTTATAAGGTGAGTTATTTTCAATGGTAAAGAAATCATTAGCCGGATTTGGATAAACTGAAAACAAATTATCCTCTTCAAAATAATCATCTACATGTGTAAGGAAACCCGATGTTGTGCCTTGAAGATACAAAGACAAGGGGAAGTTGCCTTCTCCACCAGTGAAGATTGCTGTCGGAACCCTGATCATAAAAGTGTGGTCGCCCGCCGCAAGCGGACCAAGGTTGATCCTGCGAATGTCAATCACATCGCCCGGACACCAGTTGCTGAACGATTGCCACACCGAATTAGATCTTGGAGAAGCTCCGTAGATGCCATTTGCCTGGGTATTGTACGGACGGAACGGTTCACAAGTAAGCCTGCCGGGTTTGTATGTGAGTTTCAGGACATCATCGAAGTAAACGTAATGAAATCTCCTGTTGTATTCTTCTCCGCCTGAATTCGAACCATGATTAGAAGTGATAAGAAAAAAGGCTGCGTCAGTTAAATTGTCAGGAACATTAATGCTGATGCTCCTTGTGGTCTTGCCGATCGTATCGGTTGCACCAACCTGGTAGTTGTTAAAGTTCTGCTTGAAAGCCAATGGAATTAACACATTCGTGTTTTGTATTGGCGCAGGCGCATCTGTAACAAACCTCAACGTTCCGTAACATACATCGATGCGGCCTGAGCATCCTGCAACTTGCGTTTGTGCAGCGTAAGGAACTCCAAATTCTTCCAGCTCAATCCAGATGTCAAAATGATTCGTGATGGACGTATCTTTTATGATCATTGCGACATTGTCGATGTTGAAAGTATAAGGCACGGTATCCGGTTGTACGTTTTTATTCATGAACGGAGTGATGAAACGTCCGAGTTCAATTCGCTGCACGTTTTCAGGAGTATACGTTGTTGCACCTGCAGGTACAAAAGCCATGTTCACATTTCCGATGCGATCGTAATTGTCGCATGAAGCTTTGATAGTGACATTCATGCGGAGCGCAGTGCCAATCGATAAAATTTCAGCAGTAGTAAGTTTTCTTGCATATAAATCATTCCGATGCCTTGTTATTCCTGCTTGAGGTGGAGGAGAAGTTACCAAGGTGGCATAGCCATCGAAATAAAGAACACTATCGAAAACGGTGATGGTGGTTTGGGCGGAAGACTGGAGAATGTTGATAGCAAAGCCCAGAAGTAGGAATAGTTTTTTCATGAGATCGATTTGTTGATAACACAAAGATAACAGCTTGTAGCTAATTACAATGTGATTTCAATTGGATCGAAATTTTATATCACGCCCCTTTTTCGTTGAAAGGTAATGAGAAGGAATAAAAATTAATTTCCTTTTTGAATGTATATTTACCCGATGAGCAAAATGATTTCAAGAAAGAAGATCAAAGAAATTTTTATACTTCTTTTTCTCATGTTATTTTCTTTTCAAAGTTTCGCTGATAAACTTGAAAAGGGTTTTGAACGGTTGCGCATTTATGATTATTTCCAGGCGAAGGAATGTTTCGAGCAATCACTTGAAAAGAAAACTCCCGGAGCCGCTTACGGATTGAGCGTCATTTATTCAATGAATAACAATCCGTTTTACAATCTTGATTCTGCACGACATTACATTCTCTTCGGTCAAAAAGCGCTTTATAGTTTAAAGCAAAATGATGTTCTCTACTATAAAAGTCTCGGAGTTACTGATTCCGCTATGCAGGCGCTGAAGGGTAATATTTGCGCCAATGCCTTCAAAGCTGCTTGTGAAGTTTCCACGGTTGAAAAACTTGATACATATATCAGAAATTATTCGTTTTGTCCGGAAATAAAGGAGGCAGTAACGCTGAGAAATTCGCTTGCATACAAGGATTCAAAATCAAGGAATACTTCAACGGCTTTCAAAGAATTTCTGGAAACTTATCAGGGTGCACTTGAGCGTGAAGATGCCGGGAGGCGTTACGCGGAACGTGTCTACGAAGAAACGACAGCTGATAAAAATATTTCATCGTATGAGAAGTATCTAAAATTATATCCTGAGAGCCCATATAGGAATCAGGCAGAGAAGGCGATTTATACATTGTCTGTTCCGCACAAGAGCATCGAAGAGTATCACTCCTTTGTGAAAAAATATCCATCCAACAAATATGTAGAAGAAGCGTGGCGGGAACTTTTTAAACTTTATACAAAGGATTACAACGAGCAGGTTTTTCTGAATTTTAAAAAACAGTTTCCTGATTATCCTTTTAAGGATGAGTTGGAAACAGATTTTGCATTGCAGCAATCGTTCCTGCTTCCGTTTAGTAAAAATAATAAATGGGGTTTCATCAACGAAGATGGAAAGGAGCAGGTCAAGCCTGAGTATGATGAAGTGTCGTTATTTTCTGAAGGCCTTGCTGCTGTTGAGAAGAATGGAAAATACGGTTTCATTAACAAATCAGGAAAGACAATCATCCCTTTTGTATATGACGATGCTGAGTCGTTTAAAAATAATGCAGTCATTGTAAGCAGGAATGAAAAATCAGGATTGATTAACAGAAATGGTGAAGAGCTGATTCCAATTCAGTATGATGATTTATCAGAACTCAACGAAGGAATTTATGCTGCGATAGACAGCGACAAGACTGCTTACCTGACCCGGACAGGAAAAAAACTGACGGAATTTATGTTTGACTTTACAGGAGATTTCAGGGATGGATATTCCATTGCCGGCATCAACGATAAATTCGGATTGCTCAATGGTACTTGTAACTATAGCATCGAGCCGCAATTCGATGAATTGGTATTTATGTCAAACGGATTACTGAAAGCAAAGCAGGATGATCATTGGGGAATCATCAATCTTCATGGAGATGTAATTGCATCTTTTGTGTTTGATGCAATCGGCGATTTTACTGCGAACAGAGCGCTGGTAGCAAAGAACAGGAAATGTGGATTCGTTGACGGCAGCGGAAAGATTGTAATTCCATTGTCTTATCCGTTCAGCGAAAGTTTAATCAACACAGCTAACTTTAAGAATGGTTATGCTTTGCTGAAGAAAAAAGTAAAATCCATTCTTCTTGATTCACTGGGAACCAAAATTTCACTTTCCGGATTTGAAGATATCGGTTTGCCTTCTGAGGGTTTGGTTCCGGTGAAGAAAAATAAAAAGTGGGGTTTTGCTGACCTGAAAGGAAAAATAAAAATCCTATGCAATTACAATCAGGTGAGTCCTTTCGAAAACGGTTATGCAAAGATTAAGTCTAATAAATTGACAGGTATAATTGATGTCTCGGGAAAGACAGTATTTCCTGCTATGTATGAAGACATAGCTATTACCACCAATTATTTTATCTGTAAAAGCGGGGGAAGATCTGGATTGATTTCAAAAGATGGTGCTATCGTATTACCTGCAGAGTATGATCATATCGAATTTTTATCTGCAAAAATTGTTTCTGCAACCACTGATAATAACATGCTCTATTATAGTTTGCAAATAGAAAAAGTGATCTGGAAAGAAAAGGAATGATGGTAATGCAATTGATTCAAATCGTTCGATTTAATTCAACAAAAAACCCTGAGAAATTTTCCCAGGGTTTTTATTTTCTTAAGAAAGATTTAATGAATTACAAGGCAGAAATTCCTTTTGAAGACAATACAAATTCTTTTCCTGATTTTTTGAAATAACCTTGTTTCAGATTTTGTCCAAGATATTGGCTCGGATTGATCAGTTCAGGTAAGCGTGCTGCTTTGATTGCTTTGGAAATATCGCGCGTTACAAAACTCTTTTTCCCTTTTGACGCAAGCCATCCTGCAGTTGCCAAAAATTTCATTCGCTGGTTCGATCCCGCATTTCTTGATTTGATAAACGATGAAAGATCCTTCGCTGAAACGGAACTCTTCGCTGCCGATACTGCCGGAGTTGCAATTATTTTTTTACTCTTTGCAACATGTGCGGAAGGCTTTCTTCCTCTTTTTGCTTGAGCAACAACAGGTGAACTGTCCGTCATTTCTTCTTCTGTTCCTGATGCAACGCGAAGCAATGAAGGTGCTCTGCTGATAATTTTGTCTAACTGTTTAGTAACCCATTCTCTGTCTCCTTCACCAATGAAGTGAATGGCTCCGAGGCGAAATTCAATTTTACTCTGTGACATTTGATTTTGTTTTTAGAATGATTGATAATAGAACTATATT
>JAYTXY010000080.1:0-9904 GCA_043742705.1 Bacteroidota bacterium | reverse complement strand
AATTAACTTAGTCAACTTAAAGAACCAATTGCTACTTTCGCTTTATCAATCGCAATACGCATATCGCACTATGCAATTCTAGCCCATGCAACTAACCTTCCACGGAGCAGCCAGAACAGTTACAGGTAGTAAGCATTTACTCACTCTTGATAATGGAATGAAAATTCTGCTGGACTGTGGTTTTTTTCAGGGTCGTGGGGCGGATACAGATGAAATGAACCGTGGTTTTAATTTTGATCCTTCTCAAATTAGCTGTCTTATTCTTTCACACGCTCACATTGATCATTCCGGAAATATTTCAAATCTTGTAAAGCAAGGATTTAAAGGAACGATCTACAGCACGCCTGCTACGCGTGATCTTTGCACAATCATGCTCGCTGATACGGCTCACATCCAGGAAAGCGATTTGAAATACATTAACAGGGTGCGTGAAAAGAAGGGCAGAGATCCGATTGAGCCCATTTATACCATGGACGATGTGAGTGAAACAATGGAACTTTTTCAAACAGTTCCTTACCGAAAAAATTTCAAAATCAATGACGATGTCCAATTCATGTTTACCGATTCAGGACATATTCTCGGAGCAGCCGGAGTGAATCTCACGATTAACGAAAAAGGTAAAACGGTTCGCATCTTTTTTTCCGGTGATATCGGTCGGCCGAATGATAAAATCCTGATCGCCCCGGAACCATTTCCTCAGACTGATTACATCATTTGTGAATCCACGTATGGAAACCGTTTGCACGAATCAGCAGAGAATACAGAAGCAAGATTGTTACAGGTTATCAAAGAAACCTGCGTAGAGAACAAGGGAAAAATTATCATCCCTGCTTTTAGTCTTGGTCGCACTCAGGAAGTTGTGTACGCATTGAATAACCTGAAGAATGCCGGCAAACTGCCTCAGTTGAATGTGTATGTTGACAGTCCGCTTTCAATCAATGCAACAGGAATCATGCGAAAGCATCCTGAATGTTTCAATGAGGACATTTTGAAAGTAATGCAGACTGACAAAGATCCGTTTGGATTCGATCATTTGTTTTACGTTCAGAGTGCGGAAGACTCAAAAAAACTGAATGACAGAAAAGAACCTTGCGTTATTATTTCTGCTTCGGGAATGGCAGAAGCAGGACGGATAAAACACCACATCAAAAATAATATCAGCAAGCCGGTCAATACAATTTTAATAGTTGGTTATTGTACACCTGATAGCTTAGGTGGAAGACTGGCTGCCGGAAATAAGGAAGTTTCAATTTTCGGAAAAGAGTACGCAGTGAAGGCGCGAGTGGAAGTGATGAATTCATACAGTGCGCACGCTGATTACAAAGAAATGCTTGACTACCTTTCCTGCCAGGAAAAGGATAAAGTGAAAACTCTTTTTCTTGTGCACGGTGAATACAAAGTGCAGGTTGAATGGAGAGAAAAGCTGCTAAAGTCAGGATTTAAAAATGTAGAAATCCCGGAAATGAAAAGTGTGCATGAATTGAAAATTTGATTCTTGATTCCTGGTTCTTGAATCTTGATTCTTAATCAAAATGAAAACGACAAGCGAAATAAAATCATTGCTTAAAAAGGAAATCATGCTGGAGTGGAAGCAGAAGTACGCTTTCAACGGTATTATCCTGTATGTTGTATCAACGGTCTTTATCTGTTTTCTTTCCTTCAAACAAGTGATTGATCCTCCAACCTGGAATGCACTTTTCTGGATCATCCTTTTGTTTGCTGCTGTGAATGCAGTCGCAAAGAGTTTTATGCAGGAGTCGCGCGGAAGACAACTTTACATGTATACGATTGTAAGTGCAAGAGCTGTGATTCTTTCAAAAATCATTTACAACCTGCTACTCATGTTGGTAATCAGCATGATCAATTTGTTTTTTTACACGTTGTTCATTGGTAACATCGTTCAGGATATGCCTATGTTTATCCTTGGATTGTTGCTTGGCAGCGCTGGGTTTGCTTCTATACTAACGATGATATCAGCCATTGCATCGAAAGCCGGAACGAATACAACTCTTATGGCTATTCTCAGTTTTCCGATCCTTATTCCCATGCTCATTACCATCATCCGGTTTTCTAAAAATGCAATGGATGGTTTGAATGCAAGTGTGAATTACCAGTTCATTGTTATTTTGCTGGGGTTGAACGTGATGGTAATTGCTCTTTCATTTTTGTTATTTCCATACCTTTGGCGGGAGTAAAGTAGTTCAATGTTTAAAGTTCAAAGTTTGGTTGTAATAAATTTCGATCTCTAACTTTGAACTTTGAACTTTGAACTTTGAACTTTAAACTAAAAACATGAAATTAAGTTGGTGGAAAATACTTGCAGTGCTGTTAGTTCTCTACACAATCATTGCGGGTTTTATTGTTCCTGTTCCGAGACTTCCGATTCTTCACGAAACTATCCGTAATTTATTTTTTCATGTTACGATGTGGTTCAGCATGATGATGCTTCTTACAGTTTCTCTCATCAATGGAATTCGCTACTTGGGAAAATCAGATATTCATTACGACATCGTTGCGGAGGAATCTTCAAGAGTTGGAATCATGTTCGGCATTCTCGGGTTGATCACAGGAAGCATCTGGGCAAAATATACCTGGGGCGCCTGGTGGGTGAACGATGCAAAACTCAATGGAGCCGCTGCGACCATGTTGGTGTACTTTGCATATCTCCTGCTTCGGGGATCTCTTGATGATGAACATAAACGGGCGCGCATCAGTGCTGTGTACAGTATTTTTGCATACAGCCTGATGCTTGTTTTCATTATGATTCTTCCCCGCCTTACAGATTCACTTCATCCCGGAAACGGTGGCAACCCCGGTTTCGGAACCTACGATCTTGATAACACGATGCGTCTTGTTTTTTATCCTGCAGTAATCGGATGGATGTTGCTCGCTACATGGATACTGAACATCAGGATTAGAATCAGAAAAATTAATCACACCATTCACAATTAAAACACTCAACGGTTACTTCTAATACATTCTGAAAACATGAATCGATTCATAAAACTTCTCACTTCAGTACTTTTCTTTCTCTCCCTTGCATTTTCGTCCATTGCTCAAACAGCGTCTGACCGGGTTGAGATGGATGATGCACTTCTTGCGAGTGGAAAAATCTATGTTGTAGTTACTGTACTTTCTCTCGTTTTCATTGGCCTTTTTATTTTCCTTATCAGTATCGACCGCAAGGTGAGCAGATTGGAAAAGGAGATGCAGAACAAAAAATAATTAGCTCCAGATTTTTCTTCGGTTGGAGTTCTGGTAAAAACTAATTTTCAACCTTTAAATCTGCGTTTTACCTTCCTTTTTTCCGCTTTAAAGTGCTAACTTTGAGCCTTCAATTTGAATCCTCCATGAAGAAATCTCACATCATCGCAATTGCTCTTATTGCCATTGCCGTTGCAGCTATTCTTACCACAGTTGCGGATTCAAGTACCTATGCTTCTTTCAATGTAGCAGCGGAACATCCGAAGAAAGTTTACCATGTAGTGGGCAAACTGAACAGAGAGAAACCTCAGGATTATAATCCGCAGGTTGATGCAAACCTGTTTACGTTTTACATGATCGACAATGAAGGAAATGAAAAGAAGGTGCTGTTGAATAAAACAAAGCCGCAGGATTTTGATCGTTCAGAACAACTTGTGATTGTTGGCAAAGTTTCCGGTGATGAATTTCATGCTTCCGATGTATTGATGAAATGTCCGTCAAAATACAACAACCCAAAAGAGGACATGAAGACGGCAGCGAAATGAATCCTTATTTAAGTTATCTGTTACAAGTTACATGTTATACGACTTTCGGATCAGTAAAAGTATTTTAAAAAAAATAAAATCGTTTACGTATAACATATAACCTATTTTCCTTCATGTCATCCATTCAATATATCGGGGAACACTTGCTCTTGGGAAGAATTGGTCACTTGCTGATCATTCTTGCTTTTGCAGCTTCGCTGGTTTCTCTGGTTGGATATTCTTTTTCTTTTCGCACAGGAGATGAATCATGGAGAAGTTTTGCGCGTAAAGCATTTGCTCTCCACACATTTTCTATTCTCGGAATTTTCGGAATGTTGTTTTACATGATCCTGAAACAACGGCTTGAGTATTATTATGTATGGGAACATTCAAATAGCATCATGCCGATGCGTTATATCCTGTCCTGCTTTTGGGAAGGACAGGAGGGAAGTTTCCTTCTGTGGATGTTCTGGCATGCAGTGCTTTCCTGGTTCATTATTTATAAAGGCGGTGAATGGGAACCCGGTATTATGATGGTGATCACTACCGTTCAACTGTTTCTTGTTTCGATGATTATGGGTGTTGTGATTTTCAATTACAAACTGGGAAGCAATCCATTCGTGTTGCTTCGCGAGCATCCTGATTTCGCCAACCTTCCTTTTATCAAAATGCCGGATTACCTGAGCCGGATCAAAGACGGAAGAGGATTGAATCCATTGCTTCAGAATTACTGGATGACCATTCATCCTCCAACACTTTTTCTTGGTTTTGCTTCCACTGTGATTCCGTTTGCATTTGCAATTGCAGGATTGATGCGAAAAAAATATACGGAATGGATACAACCTGCATTACCATGGACGTTCTTCTCAGTCATGATTCTCGGAACGGGTGTTCTGATGGGAGCAGCGTGGGCGTATGAGTCGCTCAGCTTTGGCGGCTTTTGGGCATGGGATCCGGTTGAAAATGCTTCGCTGGTTCCGTGGATGACACTTGTTGGAGCAGCACATGTCATGCTGATTTACAAATACAGAAAGACTTCGCTGTTGTCTTCTTTCCTGTTGTGCATTGTTACATTTATCCTTATCCTGTATTCTACGTTTCTGACACGAAGTGGTATTCTTGGAAATACATCCGTACATGCTTTCACTGATTTAGGAATGACGGGACAGCTGTTGATCTACATGATTTTCTTTGTGGTGGTTTCGGTTTTCCTGCTGATCAAAAACTACCGCCACATTTCCTCTCCGCAGGATGAACACATTTCTTCCCGCGAATTCTGGATGTTCATTGGAATGCTTGTGTTACTGATCGGTGCGATTCAAATTACTACGACTACTTCCATTCCTGTGTGGAATAAATTATTCGGATTAAAGACTGCTCCGCCTGTGGATCCGATTGACCATTACAACAGTTGGCAGATTCCGATTGCCATTTTTGTTTGCCTGCTGATTGGTATCGGACAGTTTTTCAAATACAGAGAAAGTGAAAGCAAAGTTTTTTTCAGAAGAATTTCTTTTTCTGTTATGATTGCATTGTTGATAACAGGTGCTTCTGCTTTTGTTCTTGGCGTTTACCGTCCGCACTATTACGCTTTGTTCTTCGCATCCGTATTTGCCATTGTTGCCAACCTTGATTTTATGATTCGGGTTATGAAGGGAAGAGTGGGTTTTTCAGGTGCTTCTATTGCTCACATTGGCATCGGAATGATCTTACTTGGTGCATTGATTTCAAATTCGAAAAAGGAAATCATTTCACAAAACCAGAAAAACATTAATCTTGGAAAAGATTTTCCAAACCGTGAGAACATTCTCATCGAAGCAAAAACGGATACGCTTCCAATGGGAGACTACTACGTGACCTACAGAGGAAAAAAGCAGGAGGGCGTAAACATCTATTATGCGATTGAATACTTTAAACTGAATCGCTCGACAGGAGCAAAAGAAAAAGTATTCGAGTTAAATCCTGTGATGCAGCTTAACGAACGAATGGGAAATGTTTCAGAACCATCCACGCATCATTTTTTGTCAAAGGATATTTATACACATATTACGTATGCCGAAGTTCCCGACACGAAAGGTCCAGATGCGAACGATGAATACCAGCCATCAAAGACACAAACGATTGCACCCGGTGATACGTTTATGACGAGCAACAGCTTTGTAATCTTCGATGGGTTTTCAAAAAATATTGACAGGAAGGAATTCGGGTTAAATGATTCTGATATTGCAGTGAGCGCACGTTTACGGGTTGAAGACATAAATAAAACGAACTATACAGCAGAACCTGTCTTTGTGATTAAAAATTTTAATGCCTTTTCGAAGGAAGCGAAAGTAGAGCCGTTGGGATTGAAATTTGTGTTCAATAAAATTGATCCTGCTACAGGAAAGATTGATCTGCAGGTGAGTGAGAAAAAATCAAACAAGCATGAATTTATTATTATGAAAGCCATTGTTTTTCCCGGCATAAATATTTTATGGATGGGATGTTTCATGATGATCATCGGAAGCGTCATTGCAATTCGAAAGAGAATTTCTTTAAACAGAAACTGATAAACCGATACGATGAAAATTGTTTTGATAGGTTCAGGAAATGTTGCCACACATCTTGGCAAAGCGCTGCTGGGCGCAGATCATAAGATCTTACAGGTTTTCAGCAGGAGTGAAGCCTCAGCAAAAGCACTTGCAAAAAAACTGTCTTGTGATCTTACGACTGAAATAAAAAGCATTTCCCGTGGAGCCGACTTTTACATCATCGCATTGCGTGACGAAGCAATCCGGGTTTTTCTCAAAGAATTTATGATCACCGACAAAACCGTTGTTCATGTTTCAGGATCAGTACCGCTGAACGTATTCGGGAAAAAATTTAAGAATACCGGAGTTCTTTATCCTGTTCAGACTTTTTCAATTAAACGAGAATTGAGTTTTGGAAATGTTCCTGTCTGCATTGAAGCAGGTAATGAAACAACGAAGAAGAAAATCAAGGAACTTGCAAGAACGATCACTGATGAAATTCACTTTATGAATTCAGTGCAACGGAAAAAAGTTCACCTCGCTGCAGTATTTGCGAATAATTTCACCAACCATCTCTTTACTATTGCTTCATCAATCCTTTCTGATGAGACGATTTCATTCGACCTGTTAAAGCCGATCATCCTTGAAACTGCATTAAAGGTTCAATCCGGTTCTCCGTTTGAAATGCAAACCGGACCGGCGAAGAGGGGAGATGTATCTGTCATTGAAGATCATTTGAAAATGCTGAAGAACAAAAAGCAATTCAGGGAAATTTATAAGTTGCTTAGTGAAAGTATTGAAAAGGTAAATGGGATGCGACTTTAAGTGCTTGAGTTATTAAGTTATTAAGTTATTAAGTTATTAAGTTGTTAAGTAACTAAGTGACTAAGTATGAATATTCTAATGAACTAATGAACTAATGAACTAATGAACGATTGAACAAACATGACTTCTTATCTCCGGCTGATACGACTTCCAAATCTTATTATCATCGCTCTGTCGCAGGCTCTGGTGAGATACTGCCTGATTATGCCGGCTTACCAGACGGAATATGCGAACACAGAATTATTTCCCGAGCATCTGAGTAAGATTAATTTTCTCTTATTAGTTTTGGCGACACTACTGATTGCCTCTGCGGGAAATATCATCAACGATGTATTTGATGTTCGTGTCGATGAAATTAATAAACCCGGAAAAAATATAATTGGAAAGAAAATTTCAGAACAAACTGCGAAAACTATTTTCTGTGTTTTCAGTGCCGTTGGAATTATCATCGGTTTTTATCTTGCTTTTAAAATTCACAAACCTGTAATGGGTTTCCTTAATCTCTTTGTTGCCGGCTCTTTGTGGATGTATTCTTCGTATTACAAGAAAAGATTACTGATTGGCAATGTGATTGTGGCAATTCTTTCGGCAATGGTACTGCTGATAGTCGGACTGTTCGAACCGAACTTTTATCCTAACATCGGTTACATTCTTGTTTATTCAGGATTTGCTTTTGCTGTTTCCATGATCAGGGAAATCATTAAGGACATGGAAGATGTTGATGGAGATGAACGCACGCAATGTAAAACACTTCCGGTTCTTGCGGGAATAAAATGGAGCAAAGCAGCGGTGTTGGTTTTGATAGCAATCACAGCAGTTGTAATTGCCTGGATTCTCCGGACTTATTTTTACGGTAACAAAGTCATCGGCTTCTGGAACCTCCTCGCTATCTTTGAGATTCCTTTTGTTGCTTTATCTTACCTCGTTATCAGTGCAGAGGAAAAACGTGATTATCATTTCGCAAGTACGTTTACGAAGATTATCATGATCTTTGGTATTCTTTCACTCTTCCCGTTTTATTATTTCTTTCTTCGATAATACTGTTTATTCATCTTTCTAATTCTTAGTGCCCTTTGTGTCTTCGTGATTATTTTTTACCACTTAGACACTGAGAACACTCAGGTTCACTACGAGTTTTATGTTATTCGAGGATGATTTTCAAATCATATCCGCTAGCAAGGTCCTTTTCAATCAGGAGACGGATAGAATACTTCAAATTAAATTTCTCATGAAACGTATTGTGGTCATCAATCGGTTTTCCCAATAATTTATAATCCAGTTCTTTCTCAAACCGTGGTCTGTTCATTTCACTTACATCTTCTCTTCTTCTTTCAGAGGCTTTCCATTCAGCGGAAATGCACTTCTTAATCTCATAATCTATTTCCTTCACCTTCTGTATGCACTTTTCAAGGTTGATGTTTTCAAGTAATGTGCAGACGTAAACATCGCTTGTGAAATACTCGATTTCACATTTTGAAGGAGTCCACAAATAGTCATCCGTTGTGCGCGTATTGGTGAGTGAAAACTCTTTTGCCTTTTCTCCTGCAACAAACTGGAAATCGGTAGCGCTGTGCTGCATCAGATAATCCAACTTCTGACAAAACTCCCAGTCATCATCGAATTCAAATTTATCTTTGTCGTAAGTTGCAATGTGCACCGTAAATTTCCCCTTTTCAATCGTGTCTTTTGATGTGAACAAAAGTTGATAAGTTCCTCCTTGAGACTGCTTGAACAAATAAGTCAGAAAACTTCCACTGCTACTGAAGTACCTCGGGATTTCCACGCTTCCAAGTGTATCGCCTTTTGAGTTTCTCACAAACAAAGAAACCGCAAACTCAGGTGAGGTGTATTTGATCAACGCCATTTCGTTTGGCTCCAATTCAATAGTTTCTTTTTGAAAAAACCTGCGATGAAGAGTGTCGGATTTCGCATCCAATTGTGAATTAAATGAACGGTATTTCACAAGGTTTTCATTCCCTGCGGCATTCTGAGAGAATCCGTTACCGGTAAAAAGTCCTGTAAAGAAGAGTAGGGCAATTAGTTTTTTCATGGCTTGAAATTAAAGCCACAAAAATAGTACTTATTGTTTAAGAATCTTAAATTCCACTCTTCGGTTGAGCGCTCTTCCTTCTTCCGTATCATTTGAAGAAACAGGCATTGTTTCACCATAACCTTTAAATGTAAGACGAGCGGTACCGATACTTTTGCTAAGAAGATAATCCATCACGGCTTTGGATCTGTCATTGGAAAGTTTCAGGTTGTCAGCATCAGAGCCTACAGCATCTGTATGTCCGGAAATTTCAATGCTCACAGTCGGATTCGCAGTCAGAAATTCAATGACACGATTCAATTCCGGATAAGATTCAGATTTTAAGGTTGCTTTTGCGAAATCAAAAAAGATATTGTTAAGACGCACAATTTGTCCCACTTCAATCGGAACAAGATACAGGTCACGTTTTATCTCCGTGTATTCATGAAGGTTTGTTGCGTCCAGGTTGTCATTCACTGAAACAAATCCTTTTGCTTCCGCTCGAAATCCGTAGGCATGTCCATAAGGCAGAATAATTTTATATTCTCCGTTAGCGGGATTTGTACGTGCAACACCCGCTTCGCGTCCGTCTTTTAAAAATTCATAACGCACGGATGCATCTGTGATAACTTCTTTTGTCTTCTGATTATAAACGGTTCCATATACTAGAATTACAGGCTTTGGTGCTTGCTCAGGTGTCGGACGAACTCTGAAGACATCACCATCACTTACAAAGTACGCATAGTCGCCTTTCGCGGGAATTGTGTAGTAAGCATCCCATCCGTCAGAGTTTACAGGCGGACCAATATTAA
>JAYTXY010000079.1:0-2712 GCA_043742705.1 Bacteroidota bacterium | reverse complement strand
AAAGGCAATGGAAAAATTTATGCGAAAGGAAGCACAGCTGACAGTTATGTGAGAGTTTTTGGAAACGGACAAATTATTTCAAGAAATCTAGACACTTTGAAAAGTACTGTAGAAGCAAGCACAGAAAACAGTTCATCAAAAAATAATAATACATCAGGTAACAGGAAACACGCTGCATTAAAACTGCATCAGTAAAATTTCCGGTGATCTTCAGATTGAAGATCACCAAATGAAAGCATTCAGAATAATCATTAATCATCAAACCCTAAATTTTAAAGCTATGAGTAACTTAGAAAACACGCAAGCTCAGATGCGCAAAGGGGTATTGGAATTTTGTATCTTATCCATCCTGTCACATACGGAGGTTTATCCTTCCGATATCATTGCAAAGATGAAAGATGCAAAACTCATCGTGGTGGAGGGAACCTTGTATCCGCTTCTTACACGATTAAAAAATGCCGGCTTACTTACGTATCGTTGGGAGGAAAGTAAATCAGGTCCGCCCCGCAAATATTATTCTCTTACACCTCTCGGAGAAAAATTTTTACAAGAACTTCATCAAACTTGGAATGAATTAGTGGAGGCAGTTGATCAAACCACAAAAAACTCACAAACTCATGAATAAAACAGTCACAGTCAACATCGGTGGAATTGTATTTCACATTGACGAAAACGCATATGAAAGATTCAAGCACTACCTTGAATCCATCCGGAGTCACTTTACAACCGCCGACGGACGGGATGAAATCATGCAGGATATTGAATCCCGCATTGCAGAAATGTTCCAGGAACGTGTGAAGGACAGCAAGCAAGTCATCACACTGGATGACGTGGAAGAAGTGACGAGCCTGATGGGAAAACCTGAAGACTTCGGAGGAGAGCAGGCGGAGAAAGAGGAAGAACCTGTGCAAACCGGTCCTGTAAAACGCAGGATGTTCCGTAACCCTGATGATAAAATGTTAGGTGGAGTTTGTTCAGGAATTGCGGCCTACTTTGATATTGACGCAGTCTGGATCAGGCTGGTACTTGCAATTTCCTTCTTTGTATTTGGATCGGGCTTTCTGCTGTACATTATTTTATGGATAATTATTCCGGAAGCAAAAAATGCCACGGAAAAATTGCAGATGAAAGGAGAGCCTGTTACTGTTTCCAACATTCAGAAGAATGTAAAAGAAGAAATGGAAGCGCTGAAAAAAAGAATGGATGAGATCAGTAAAGGCGGGAGTAAAAAAGCCGGCACCGTTGTGGGAAGAATACTGGAAGCAATCGGAGAAGTGTTTGTCTTCATCTTTAAAGTAATCGGAAAAATTATTGCAGCATTTTTTGTCTTCATCGGAATTGTGATGGTGTTTGTAATTGTAGCATCCATCTTTGCACTGCTTGGTGTGCCGGGCACACACATTCCGAATATGTGGCATTCCATCTTTAATTCTCATGCACAATTCGCATGGAGTTTTATCGGGATTTTGCTCGTTGTCGCTATTCCATTTTTGATGCTCGCCTATGCAGGATTGCGCATGTTGTTCAACATGAAAAAGGGCTCGCGTGTAATCGGACTCACAGCGTTTGGTTTGTGGATGCTGGGATTGTTCATTTGCCTTTACAATGGTGTCTCGGTTTCAAGAGAATTTCGTGTAAAAGAAAATGTCAGAAGAGAGGTTGCTCTTTCCGCAGTTCCTTCCAAAACGCTTTACCTGGAAATGAATGAATCAAAGAACAGCGAAAAAAATTATGACAATGATTTTAGCAGCGACTTTGACTGGAATTTCAGAGAAAGCAGCAGGGTAATCATCAACGGAGAAGAATATACTTCCGGGCGCGTGAAATTGGATATCGTGAGAAGTCAAACCGATAGTTTTGAATTGACAGAAATATTCTATGCCAACGGGCCAAGCCGGAAAGAGGCGGCTGAATTTGCGTCCCGCATCAACTATTCTTTTTCACAAAAGGATTCTGTATTCTCCTTCAACCGTTTGTTTACAGTTGATAAAGATCAGCGGTTCAGAAACCAGCATGTTCAATTGTTGCTGAAAATTCCGGTTGGCAAACGCGTTCATCTTGATGGTCTGATGAAAGGATTCATTTACGACATCGACAATGTAGATGATATTTACGAAAGCGATATGTTGAATCGTACATGGGAAATGTCGGAGAAAGGATTGAAATGTATCGACTGTACAGGAGAAGAAAATTCAATCAGTGGCGCTCGTGTTTATGTTCATGGTGATGAAGACGGAGAAGATGTAAACATTGATGAATCAGGGGTTCATATTCATGGAAGCACCAAGGTAGATATTGACAGCAACGGAGCTGTTGTAAAGGATCACGGAAAAGAAATTATTAAGATTGATAAAGACGGTGTGATCGTCAATACAAAAGACAAGAAGAAGAAATAAGTTTAATTAAGTAACTAAGTGACTAAGTAACTAGGTGATGAAGATGTATCACATTTTTTTACTTAGTTACTTAGTCACTTAGTTACTTAGTTACCTATTTCTCCGTCAATGAATAAATGACGTCCCGCTCCCTCAGATAGTTCATGACATACTGAAAACATTTTTCTTCTTCTCCCACAAATTCGGGAGGACTGATGCCAACGCGTGAATACCATTTTTCAATCACAAGTCTTGCAACAGCTGCACAAGTATAGCCTGTAGTGCGCGACATGGATGGTGTATTGGTTTCTTTATTATAACGATCAAGAAGTGTGTA
>JAYTXY010000078.1:0-14139 GCA_043742705.1 Bacteroidota bacterium | reverse complement strand
AGATCCATGAACACACCATACGAAGTGATGTTTTTCACAGTACCTTCGAGTACCTGGCCTTTTTCGAGCTTCTTCATGATCTCAGCTTTTTGCTGCTCAAGCTCTTCTTCAATTAATATCTTATGCGATACAACAACATTCTTAAATTCGTTGTTGATTTTTACAACCTTAAATTCCATTGTCTTTCCGACAAACTGATCGTAATCGCGAATCGGCTTCACATCAATCTGAGAACCCGGAAGGAACGCTTCGATTCCGAAAACATCCACGATCAAACCACCTTTTGTACGGCACTTCACAAATCCCTGGATCACTTCTTCTTTTTCAAGAGCACCATTCACACGCTCCCACGATTTCAGGGCACGCGCTTGTTTGTGAGAAAGAATCAACTGACCGTTTTTGTCTTCCTGTGTTTCCACATACACTTCCACTTTGTCACCGACTTTCAGGTCAGGCATGTGGCGGAATTCGGTCAATGCAACCAATCCATCCGATTTGTAACCGATGTTTATTAACACATCTTTTGAGGAAATAGAAACTACGGTTCCGTCCACGATGTCGTGCTCAACCACTGAATTCAGTGTGTTGTCATACATTTTTTCGAGACGGCTGCGTTCTTCTGAGCTGTATCCTTCGCCACCTTTGCTGTCTGCGGTGTCCCAGTTAAATACGAACGGATTCGGCTTAGCCTGGACTGTTTCAGACATTTCCGGTGATTGATTGGTGATTTCTTCTGCTTCTGTGATCATTTTAGTTAGTTAGGTTTATGACTAGAGTTTATCCCTTCCATTTAAAGGGACGCAAATGTAGCCAATTATCTTAAAAAGAAAAAGATTTTTACGTGTTTATTTCAACAGCATCTTTTGCCTTTAACACCACTGAAGAGATACTAAAAAAGTTCTGAAAAATCAGGAAAGAAACCTCAAAATTCCAATCCGGCATCGTTCCCGCCATTCATTCCACTACGCTCCATTACTGTCGGGTTTAGGTAGTAAGGTTGATATAAGTAACTGGGAATTCATGATCTTACTAAGAGCGCTAAAAACCATCGAAGTCATCCTGAAAGGTCATTTAGAAACAACAACCGAATCAATTTTCCGCAAATGATCTGCGACTTTCTCCATCAGCCACATCGGAGTTGAGGTTGCACCACAAATACCAACGGAATTTGTTTTTTCAAACCACGAATCCTGAATTTCATCCACGTCAGAAACAAAATAGGAATTCGGGTTCGCTGATTTACAAACATCATAAAGCGCTTTTCCATTGGAGCTTTTCTTTCCGCTCACAAAAACAATAGCGTCATGCAGATTAGAAAAAACTTTAAGCTCAGGTTCACGATTAGAAACCTGTCTGCAAATGGTATCATTCGATTCAAAAACTTCTCCTGTTCTCGCAGCTGAAGGCTGTACGGTTTCCATCCTGGATTCGATCAGCTTTTTCATCGCTTCGAAACCTTTGGTGCTTTTCGTTGTCTGAGAAAAAAAGTAAACAGGTTTTTTGAAATCAATTTGATCCAGATCTTCTTCCGTCTTTACAATGATCGCTGTTCCTTCCGTCTGTCCAACCAAACCATTCACTTCGGCATGACCAACCTCTCCATAAATAACAATCTGTCCATCGTTGATTTCCACATCTTCAAAACTTGTTCGAACTCTGTTCTGAAGTTTCAACACGACAGGACATGATGCATCCACCAAATCAATGTTATTCTTCAATGCAATTTGGTAAGTATCGGGCGGCTCACCATGCGCGCGAATCAACACTTTGCAATCACGCAGTTCTTTTAATTGCTCATGATTGATAATCTCTAATCCTTTTGATTTCAATCGCTCCACTTCCATGTTGTTATGAACGATATCACCCAAACAATACAATTTTCCGGAACGCTCAAGTTCTTCCTCTGCCATTTGTATAGCATACACAACTCCGAAACAAAAACCGGAATGAGGATCGATGGTTACTTTCATGGGATAAAGATAGTTCAAAGTTCCGAGTTCAAAGCGGGAAGTTAGACGTTGGAGGATGGAAGGTGTGCAGGTGAGAAAGTGGGAGAGTGTGAAGGTGAAGGGAACTTTCGATCAATTTTACTCACACCTTCTCACCTGCGCACTTTCTCACTCTCCCACTCTCCCACTTTCTCAACCTCAGGACTGAACCTCGATATTGAGCTTCCTCAATTCATTCAATGCAAAATGCAGTTGATCTTCTTCAGTAAGGTGAGAATTGTCAAGGAGAATTGCATCAGGAGCTTGCACAAGCGGGCTTTCAGCTCGTGTTGTGTCAGCATTGTCACGCTCTTCGATGTTGCGATACACTTCATCCATTGTGACCATGTATCCTTTCGCACTCAGTTCGTCAAACCTTCGCTTAGCGCGAATTGATTTGCTGGCAGTCATAAAAATTTTTAATTCTGCCTGGGGGAAAACCTTGGTGCCGATATCTCTTCCGTCCATCACCACACCTTTCTTCTCTCCATATCCTTGTTGCAACTTCACCATTCTCTTTCGAATGGACGAAACCGCGCTTACCGGACTTACGAGATCGGAAATTTTCATATCACGAATGGAATCTTCCACATTCCTTCCATTGAGATACACTTCTGACAAACCCGTTGATGGATTTATCTTAAATGTAATGAAAACTTTATCCAGTAACGAATCGAGTTCGTCCTGTTCAAAAGATCGTAATTGCTGAAGCGTGATGTAATTTTCAACCAGGTACAACGTAACCGCACGATACATGGAACCCGAATCAATAAAGTTGTAATGCAGCTTGCGGGCAAGTGCTTTGGCAAGTGTGCTCTTACCACATGAAGAATAGCCGTCAATCGCAATGATGATCCTTTTTGACTGAACAAAGTTTTCTTCACTCATGGTGTACTGCATCCGCCTGAGGCGGATGAAATTTTTTTTCATCGGCATTTACCGAACAAAGAAACAAAGTTTTATTCAGAAGGAGAACTTCTTTTCTTAATAAAATCGGAAAGCCTTACAGAAACTGAAAAATGATTGGCAGCACCAGCCAGGTGATAGGTTGCTCGTCCGTAACCGATGTTAAACTTGCTGATTTTAATTCCAAAGCCAAATGAAAAACCGGTGAGACCGGAGCCTGAATCAAGCCCCAATTCATGTCTTCGCTGAAAATTATAACCGGCACGAAGGTGAAAATTTTTAGAAAGGAGAATCTCTGCTGCAAGAATCAAATGCCTGGAAAGTTTATTAAAGAAGTCGTACGTTTTTAGCTGCGGCTTCCCTGTTAATATATCAACCTCGGAAACATCAAGCGCATCAACATACGTGAGATCAAATTTTTCAAGATGACGATAGGTAAGATTGAATCGAAGAGGCGTATGAGTAAGTCGTTTCGAAATGGCAATGTCAACTTCCAAAGGAAGCGATTCCTTGTCGTCTTCTACATAATTTTTTAGTTGTACACCGATGTTTTTTGCAACAATGGAAGCAGTAAACTGACTGATAGGTTCATACAAGGTGGCTCCCAAGTCTGCTCCAAGTCCGAAGGATTTATAAATATAGTAATCACTGTAAATCCCTTTCAGGCTGGCTCCGACAGAAAAAAGTTTATTCATCTTATATCCCCAGCCGAGATTTAAATTGTAATCTGCTGCGTGAAAGGTACCAAGGATTTGTCCGGCAACATCCGTTTCAAGTAACTGACCATAACTGGCAAAATGCATGTTTGCCATAAACGTTCCGTACTTCTTAAAATCTCTCGCATATCCGGCATCACCGAATTTCACACCGTCAAAATAAAGTACTCCGTTTAATATTAACTGATGATCCATTTCAGGATTAAGCAACGAAGGATTCTGCAGTGCACAATTCAGATCATCGTCTTTTGCAGACATAAAAGTCCCGCCAAGTGCTGCCACACGTGCTGAAGCAGGAACATTTAAAAAAGCATACGTACTTCCGCCACCAACCTGTGAAAATAGTGATGTAGAGCAAAGAATCAAAACACAGAATAAATATGTAGTTTTATTCATGTCGCAAAGTAAACCAAAGATTTGATGACTGGGAAACGGAGTTTGTTGGATAATATTTTGGTTCAGGAGTTTATTGGTTCAGGAGTTCAATAGTTCAGGAGTTCACTAGATCGTTAGTCAATGAGAAAATGAGACAATGAGCATGCACTTTTCCACTCTCTCACTTTCTCACTTTCTCACTCTCTCACTCTCTCACTTTCTCCTCGATCAACTATCCTTAATTCGTTCACGCATCCAAATCCCTTTTCTAAGTAATTTGCCAAAGTCGAGAAATTTTTCTCATTAAGAAGAAAGATGTACGTTTGCAGCCTTATTTCACCCATGGAAAAACAACTGCTTTTGGAAAAACATCCGCTGTCTGACCGAATCAATTCACTTTCAGAAAGCCAGACCATCGGAATGGCAAAACTGAGCCGGGAACTTTCGGCAAAAGGATTTGATGTGATTAACCTTAGCCTGGGAGAACCTGATTTTATCACTCCTGATCACATCCGCGCTGCTGCAAAGAAAGCCATCGATGATGGTTATACGCACTACTCTCCTATTTCCGGTTTTGCTGAATTGAGAAAAGCGATTTCAGAAAAGTTCAAACGCGAGAACAACATTTCATATGCTCCTGACCAAATCGTTGTTTCAACAGGAGCAAAACAGTCGATTGCCAATGTCATTCTTAGCCTTATTAATCCGGGTGACGAAGTCATCATCCCGATGCCATATTGGGTGAGCTACATTGAAGTGGTAAAACTTGCAGAGGGAACTGTGGTTCCGATCAAGACAACCATTGAAGATGATTTCAAGATTACAGCCGAACAACTGGAAGCTGCAATTACTCCGAGAACAAAAATGTTCATCTTTTCATCGCCATGTAATCCGACAGGAACTGTGTTTACGAAAGATGAATTGAAATCATTTGTTGAAGTATTCGAAAGACATCCGGACGTGTTTATTCTTTCAGATGAAATTTACGAACACATCAATTTTCTTGATCGTCACGTAAGTATTGCAGAATTCGATTCTATCAAAGACCGTGTGATTGTAGTCAACGGACTTTCCAAAAGTTTTGCGATGACCGGATGGAGAATCGGTTACATGGGCGCTCCGAAATGGATTGCTGATGCCTGTGATAAAATGCAGGGACAGATTACTTCAGGAACATCTTCCATCTCTCAGAAAGCCGCTGAAACGGCACTGAACAGTGACCTGAAGCCAACTCTTGAAATGGGAAAATCTTTCAGACGCAGAAGAGATCTTGTGTTGAAATTGATGAAAGAAATTCCGGGATGGAAAGTGAACGAACCTCAAGGTGCTTTTTATGTTTTTCCCGATGTGAGTTATTACTTCGGAAAATCAGATGGTGAAACAACAATAAAAGATGCAACGGATCTTTGCATATACCTTTTACATAAAGCGCACGTTTCGATTGTAACAGGTGATGCTTTTGGTGACTCAGACTGTGTAAGATTTTCCTATGCTGCAGCTGATGAAAAACTGGTGGAAGCAATTCGGAGAATTAAGGAAGCGCTGACGAAGCTGAAGTAATAGATGCAAGAATCAAGAATCAAGATCGGTGACGAAAATTAAAAACATAGAACAACTCTTTAAGGAATTCAAAAACCTTAACGTTCTCATCATTGGTGACGTAATGGTGGATGGTTACCTGTGGGGGAAAGTGGAACGCATTTCTCCGGAGGCTCCCGTTCCGATTGTGACTATTACCAAAAGTGAAAATCGATTAGGTGGAGCTGCTAATGTTGCCATCAATATTCAGTCGCTCGGTGCGAAGCCGATTCTTTGTTCTGTGATCGGAAGCGATGCGAATGGAAGAATGTTTATTGAATTGCTGCATCAGATGAAAATGACAACCGAAGGAATCATCCAAAGCGGTGATCGTCCGACTACTGTCAAGACACGTGTGATCGGAAACAATCACCAGATGCTTCGCATTGACGATGAAACAGACGGAGAAATTTCCATCAACGAAAGAAGACAATTGCTTACAAGGATTTCCGAGCTCATCGACAAGAAAAAAATTGATGTCATTGTTTTTGAAGATTATGACAAGGGAGTAATTGGCAAAAGTTTGATCGAGCAGGTTGTAAAACTCGCAGCCGCTAAAAAAATTCCTACGGCCGTTGATCCAAAGAAAAAGAATTTTAATCACTACAAGAATGTAACGCTGCTGAAACCTAATTTCAAAGAACTGAAAGAAGGTATGAAAATAGATTTTGAAAAAGGTGATTTGAAAGAAATCAAATCAGCCGTTGAAAAATTAGCTAAAGAAAATCGCGTAAAGACAGTATTGGTAACCCTTTCAGAGCGCGGTGCTTTTGTCTACAATCAAAAAGAAGAAAAATTAATTCCCGCTCACATTCGTAACATCGCTGATGTTTCCGGTGCAGGTGATACCGTGATCAGTGTGGCTGCTCTTTGCCTCGCTTTAAATCTCTCTCCGGTTACGATGGCAACTCTCGCAAATCTTGCCGGCGGATTGGTCTGTGAGAAAATGGGAGTTGTTCCCGTTGAAACCGGGCAACTTTTGAAAGAAGCGGATGGACTTAGAATATTCTGAAGTCATGCCTGCGAAAATAACTCCGTACAAAGATTCTTCCCTCGATAAAAAACACCAGGTCGCAGCGATGTTTAACAACATTGCATGGCGATACGATTTCCTGAATCACTTTTTGTCATTCGGTGTTGACAAATTTTGGAGAAGAAAAGCAATCAACCAGTTAAAAAAGGATCAACCAAAAATTATTCTCGACATCGCTACAGGCACAGCTGATCTTGCTATTGAAGCAATGCGCTTGAACCCTGAAAAAATTTTCGGTATTGATATTTCTTCAGACATGATCAACATTGGCAAAATGAAAATCAGGAAGAAGAGTCTCCAGGAAAAAATCGAATTGATGGAATCAGATTCTGAAAATATTTTTTTTGACGACAATAAATTCGATGCAATCACCGTTGGTTTTGGCGTGCGGAATTTTGACAACCTTGCAAAAGGACTTTCAGAGATGCATCGCGTTATGAAGCCCGGGGGAAGAGTAATCATTCTTGAGTTTTCGAAACCGAAAAACTCAGTGGTAAAATTCCTTTATCACTTCTACTCTACCCGGATTTGTCCGTTGATCGGAAAAATAATTTCCAAAGACAATGCGGCTTATTCTTATTTACATGAATCTGTAGAAGCATTTCCGGAAGGAGAAGATTTTCTTTCGATCTTTTCAAAGGCCGGATTCAGAGAAACAATGTGCAAACCACTTACCTTTGGCGTTGTATCCATTTACACCGGAAAGAAGTAAAAGACTATTAAATCAGAAAAGCAAAAGATGTCGTTAGTATCTTTTTTTCCTCAATGTCTATCCGGAAGAAAAAAAATTCTTCTGAGTATTGCTTTTTTCATCTGCGTATTTCAAACGAGTGCACAGCGGCAAGGCACGATGAATCTTCCGAAGTATGATCATCAGAAAATTCATTTTGGATTTTTACTGGGAATGAATTTCAGTGATCTCAAAGCGGCTCTTGTTTCTGATTTCAGAATCAGTGACAGCATTTACACGGTGGATTGCGAACCTGTGGTCGGGCTGAATCTCGGCATACTTGCTAACCTGAGACTGGGAGAGTATTTTGATCTCCGTTTTCTCCCGTCCCTTTCATTTGCTCAACGAAATCTTACTTACAATTTTAGTTACAACGACACGACTTCACCGGCTACAGTTGTCAAGAATGTAGAATCAAACTACCTGGAATTTCCAATTGACCTCAAATTCAAATCAAAACGATTAACGAATTATCGTATTTACGTTCTTGCAGGATTCAAATACTCCATTGACATGATTTCACAGGCAAGTGTGGATTCGAAGGACAATGAAATTGTAAAGCTGAGACGATACGATTATGGATATGAAATAGGATTGGGTTTTGATTTCTATATGCCTTTTTTCAAATTCTCTCCTGAAATAAAAATGTACCACGGTCTTAATGATCTCTTAGTCCAGGATGGAAGAGTTTATTCAAACATGCTGTCTGGACTTTTTTCAAAAGTTTTTGTACTCAACTTTACATTTGAATAATCGAAAAGGTAGTATCTCACTTTGACACTTTTCAGGAAAACCTTTGCGAGCCTTGCGCCTTTGCGTGAAAAAATTCTCGCGCGAAGGCGCAAAGACCGCCACGAAAAACTGCGACAATCAAACTGAGACGCCATGAGGAAATGGTAAATAATTATATTTTCTCTTACTTATCTATACCTTCGTATCAAATGATAAAAACGATTGAGCTTGTCCTTCTACCGGAAGAGGCAGCAGACAAAGCCATTCAGTTGCAAAAAGCCGCAGAGCTTCTTGCACTCCCTGAATCCGATATCACTTCTCTGAAGTTACTGAAACGCTCGATTGATGCGCGATCAAGAACCGTCAAGATCCGGATTAAAACCGATGTGTTCATTAATGAAATTCCTCCTTCAGAAAAAAAAATCGATTCAACTTTTCAGTTCAACCAGAGTGTTTCCGACAAAAAATCTGTTATCGTTGTTGGTGCCGGCCCGGCAGGATTGTTTGCTGCTTTACGTTTAATCGAGCTTGGATTAAAGCCAATCATTCTTGAACGCGGAAAAGATGTTCAGAGCAGGAGACGTGATCTCGCTGCTATTAACAAAGAACATGTTATTAACCCGAATTCAAATTACTGCTTTGGTGAAGGCGGAGCGGGAACCTATTCTGACGGAAAATTATATACACGTTCTACAAAACGCGGTGATGTAAACAGAATACTGAACATTCTCGTGATGCATGGTGCTGACGAAAATATTCTTGTAGATGCGCATCCACATATTGGCACCAACAAACTTCCTAAAATAGTTCAGGCAATACGGCAAACAATTGTAAATGCCGGAGGAGAAATTCATTTCAATACACAACTAACTGATTTTATCATCCGTGGCAAAAAAATTGCTGGAGTAGTAACAGAAAAAACTGATCAACCCAAAACCGAAAACGAATTTCCCTCCGATGCTGTTGTTCTGGCAACCGGTCATTCTGCAAAAGACATTTACGAATTGTTGCACAGAAAAAACATTTTGATTCATGCCAAACCGTTTGCACTTGGTGTAAGGATTGAACATCCGCAATCCGTTATAGATACTGTTCAATATCATTGCAAAGTTAGAAGTGCTTACCTTCCGCCTGCATCGTACAGTTTAGCACACCAGGTAAATGGTCGTGGTGTGTATTCTTTCTGTATGTGTCCGGGAGGAATTATTGCTCCGGCTGCAACCGATGTAAATGAAATTGTTGTGAACGGCTGGTCGCCATCGAAACGAAATAATCTTTTTGCTAATTCAGGAATGGTGGTTTCAGTAAATGAAAAAGATTTTGAAAAATATTCAGGTGATGGTGCATTGGCTGCACTTCGTTACCAGCAATCTGTTGAACAACTTGCCTTTTCGAAAGGAGGAAATAATTTGCAAGCACCTGCTCAGCGCCTTGTTGATTTTGTCGAAAATAAATTTTCCCGTTCGCTTCCATCTACATCCTACATTCCCGGAGTGAAATCTTTACAACTGGAAGAAGTACTTCCTCTTGAAATTACAAATGCATTACGTGAAGGATTAAAAGCATTTGGAAAAAAAATGAAAGAATATTTTACAAATGATGCTGTGTTGGTAGCCACTGAATCACGAACATCTTCTCCTGTTCGTATTCCGCGTGATGAAGAAACGTTACAGCATCCGGAAGTGCAGGGATTATTTCCGTGCGCTGAAGGAGCCGGCTACGCGGGAGGAATTGTATCAGCAGCAATTGACGGAGAACGTTGCGCGGAACAATGCAGAGCGCTGATCAAAAATTAATTTAGAAAGTCGAAGTCGGTTGTTTCAGTTTACAAAATACGCCTCTTAAACTCCGAACAAACGATGGCTGCTGCAACAGCAATATTGAGAGAATCCACGCCTAAATTATCTTCCATAGTTGAAAAGGAAGGAATGTGCAACGTCTTTGTAAAATACTTTTTCAGTTCGTTGCGAACACCCTTTGATTCATTTCCCAATACGATAAAACCTGTTGATGAAAGTTCCGCGGAATAAATATTCTCACCGTTCAGTTCCGTTCCGAAAACTTTCATCGCTCTTTTATTTTTCTCAAAAAAACTTTCCAGTTCGGTGTAGTGAACTTTTATTCTGAACAGAGATCCCATTGCAGCCTGCACAACTTTTGAATTGTAACAGTCAGCAGTATCCTGTGAACAAATGATATTTTTTATTCCAAACCAATCAGCCAAACGAATGACGGTACCCAAATTTCCCGGATCGCTAACATCATCAAGCACCAAACTCAATGAAGTCTGAATTTCATTTTCATCCAATGAATATGAAGGAATCTCTGTAACTGCCAGTACTTGGTTAGGTGTTGTCAGCGTACTAATTTTTCTCAACTCTGCTTCTGTTACTTCAATCCATTCGATGGATGACTCTCTACGATTTTCAATAAACGAAGCTGTTCCAAAAACTTTCTTCACAGTAAAAGAAGAGTTCAATAAATCATCAACCACCTTCTCGCCTTCTGCAACAAACAACTGTTCAATTCTCCTGAACTTCTTTTGCTGAAGTGATGTAACAAAACTGATTTGATTTTTTGAAAGCATACTATAGTTTTTTCTTCAGGCTTTGTTCAGTACAAACAATGTGATCTCAGGGAGAATTCCTACACGTCCGGGATAACCAATAAATCCCAACCCGCGATTTACATACAGGTACTGATCATCTTGTCGATAGAGATCAGCCCATTCTTTATACATGTATTGAACGGGACTCCATTTGAAACCGGGAATCTCCACACCAAACTGGAATCCATGCGTGTGTCCTGAAAGAGTGAGATCAACATATTTATAAGACTCCGTAACTTCAGCATTCCAATGCGAAGGATCATGTGATAAAAGAATATTGAATTCAGCAGGTGTCATTTCTTTTGTTGCAACATGCATGTCACCATATCTTTTAAATGTCGCGCGATGACTCCAGTTCTCCACACCAATCAGCCCTATTTTTTCTCCCGAACGTTCAATAAAAGTATGTTCGTTCAGTAAAATATTCCACCCTAACTCTCCGTGATATTTTTTAAGACGATCCAGGTTTGCCTTTTTTTCCTCATTGCTATTCCACCTGTAATAATCTCCGTAGTCATGATTTCCAAGGACTGAGTAAACTCCCATCGGAGCTTTAATCTTATTCAAAACCTCTGTAAACTCAAGCACTTCTGTGTATAAATCATTCACCAAATCACCTGTAAATAAAATCACATCCGGCTTTTGTGCAAGTATTAATTCGACAGCCTTTTCAAGATGATCCGTTCCCATAAAACTCCCGACATGCAAATCGGAAATTTGCACTACACGCAACCCATCAAAATTGCCAGGAAGTTTTGGAAACTTCAATGGCACTGTTCGAACCTGGTAATTATAAGCTCCGCGAAACATACCATAGATTAATGACAAGAAAGGAATTGCGCCAATCACCAAACCGAGCTTAACAAGGAAATCGTACCTCGAAACATGATTGGATTCGCGCGCGACATTTTCAGGAGCGGCAAAAAAAGTATCGCTGATATAACTTGCTATCCACCTGAAAAGTCGTATTACATCATCAACCAACAGAAAAAGAACTACGAATATTTTAGAGAGGTAAATAATGACGATGAAGGCGAATGAATATGAACGAAGCGCTTTATTCCATTGATGCCAATCAGTAAAAGCTCCAAGTAAAATTATCGACACGGAAAGGAATGCTACAATCCAATAAGTCGAATAAACAATTCGCTGCGCGTTGGAGGAACTTGATCTCATCACCAACTTGATTCCCTGGAAAACATAGAAATCGATGGCGAGTAAAATCAGGACAACAATGAAAATCCGAAATGTCATGGACGAATAATTTTCAGTGACTGGGAAACAAAAGTAACAATGAGGAAAACAAATTCATATCAGGGAGACAGGCGTGAAATTTTCCATTTGCCGGATCGTCCTTTCTCATACAAAATTCTGTCGTGAAGACGACTTGCTCTGCCCTGCCAGAACTCAATGGAAACAGGCTTTACAAGATACCCTCCCCAATGCGGAGGGCGTGAGATTTTGTCTGAGGAAAATTTCTTTTCGAGATCATCGAATTTTTTTTCCAAGGCTTGCCTGTTTTCAATTTCCTGACTTTGATTAGAAGCCCACGCTCCGATCTGGCTTTCACGCGGACGTGACTGGAAATATTCATCGGACGCTTTTGCAGATAGTTTTTCAATGACGCCCATAATGCGCACCTGTCGCGCTAAATCTGGCCAAAAAAAGTTAAGGCAGACTCTCTTATTCTCTGACATTTCCTTCCCTTTTGCACTCTTATAATTAGTAAAGAAACTAAAACCATTTTTATCAACTCCACGAAGTAAAACGATTCTTGCATCCGGTTGTCCTTTGCGATTCGAAGTGGCAAGCGTCATGGCATTGGGTTCCTGAACTTTTGCTTCCAATGCATTCTCCATCCAGCGTTCAAACTGAATGATCGGATTTTTATCGACCTTTTTTTTATCCAGTTGCAACGATTCGATATCGCTCCGCAAACTCTGGATAATCTTGTTTACATGGTTCATAAATACAAATTTCATAAAATGTTACTTGACAATTCTTGCCTGATGAAAATTCAGAAGTGAAAGGTAAATCAATTTTTCTGATCAGTATCGTGAAATTTCCTGCCTGTTGGTTCGATATCTCAATCTTTTAAGCTCTGATGCACGAAAGACCGGTGTAAGTTCTAAGCAAAAACTACTCAAACTGTTAAGACAAAATTCTGTTAAATAAACACGAAAGCTTATACTATCCAGAACAAAAGTTTCCAGCTTTTAAATCAACAGTACATAAATTCTATCAACGAGAACTTAACTAAAAGAGATTGAAGCATGAAAAAATTAATACATCTCGAACCCGGAGTAGGCAAAATACTTGTATCAGAACCATTTCTATTGGACTCTTATTTTAAACGTTCTGTCATTTTACTTGGCGAACATGGCGAAGAAGGAACGGTAGGTTTTATTCTGAACAAACCGACCGACCTCTGCCTGAACGATGCGCTTGAAGATTTCCCTCCGTTTGATGCTCCGTTATATTTCGGTGGCCCTGTTCAAACAGACACCATTCATTTTCTGCATACTCTCGGAAGCAGTCTTGAAGGAAGTAAACGGATTTTACCCGGCATTTACTGGGGAGGAAACCTTGAAATGCTGAAGTTATTAATTGAAACAAACCAGGTCAACAAAGACGATATACGATTCTTCGCAGGTTATAGTGGATGGGAGCCGCAGCAACTGGAAGATGAATTAAAAGGAAAAACATGGCTGGTGTCCAGCTGCAAAAAAGAATTCGCATTCTCTGATCATCCTGATGAATTATGGGGACAAGTACTCCGTACAATGGGAAGTCAATATGCCATACTCGCGAACTTCCCTGAAGATCCGAGCCTGAACTAAAGAAAGTGGTGGTGTTTAGAAAGAGTCCGTGCTGCAGCAATGCAGTGCGGATTTTTATTTTATAGCTTGCCTTCAATAAAACCTATGATTCGTTTTATTAATAATTTCTATCTTCGAAAATTAATATCAAGCACAATTACTATGAAAACGATCTACACTTTTTTATGTCTAGTATTGATTTCACCTCTCGCCTTCAGTCAGCAGGAAATCAAAATTGAGGAAATGGCGAAAATGATGAGCAAGGGTTCTCAAAACGGTTATGTCACAGAGATTCCACAAGCGAAACTGAAAGAAGTAACTTCCGGTTGGAAAAAATATGTGAAGCATGATGCAAAAAATGATATTGAGGAAGTCAACAGTGAATTCATTATGCGTGGAACTGTCGTTGTCAATATTTCTACAAACCCGATCAACGTTTACGCCCGCATTCTTGAAACGGAACAAAGTGTACGACTCACTGCTTTTTTTTCGGAAGATGATTCCGCGTTTATCTCGTCAACGAATTCAGAAGAAAAATCAATTGCGGCTAAAAAATTCATTCGAGATTTTGTGATTCAACAATACAAGGTTGCTGTTTATCATGAACTGGATGCGGAAAAGAAAAAATTGTCAAAGATGGAAGACGATCTTGAT
>JAYTXY010000077.1:0-11455 GCA_043742705.1 Bacteroidota bacterium | reverse complement strand
CCGAACAATGCATACGATGCAACACGGGCAACTATTGAAGACATTATCAAACACCAGCGAGGAGGTTTGCTTTCAGTCGGTTTTATTCTCGCACTTTATTTTACCAGCAATGGTTTTATGGCATTGATGAAAGGATTTAATTCATCGTATCATGTGAGCGAAAGTCGTACTCCCGGTCAGCGAAGAAGGGCAGCGATTGTACTCACCTTGCTTCTATCAGTGCTGCTCATTCTTGCAACCGTCTTGATTATCTTCGGAGAAATCGCGACAAAATATTTAGTTCAGCATCACATCTTAAAAACAAAAACACAGGTTTGGTTTTTACTGTTGAGTAAATGGGTGATTGTGCTTTCCTTGTTTTTCTTTGCCATCTCTTTTCTTTATTACTATGCTCCTTCCGTTAAGAAAAGATGGCGGTTTATTTCTGCCGGATCCACGTTTGCGACTGTGATGTCAGTAATTGCTTCAGTTGGTTTTGCATATTTCGTGAACAACTTTGGGCAATACAACAAACTTTATGGTTCTATCGGAACGCTGATTGTCATCATGCTCTGGATTTATTTCAATTCACTGATCCTGATTCTTGGGTTTGAACTGAATGCAAGCATTGAAAATGCAAAGAAGCAGGTGAAGCGAGTCCTTTAATCATGTACTTAAAAAATCAACAAGCCAACAATTTCAATCAATCGTCTACGTTGCTATCAAAACATGTATTCAAAATATTTTCAATGAAGCTTCGCTACGGATTCTTTGCCCTTCTTTTATTTTCGTTTTCACTGCATGCATTCAGTCAAACCAATGAAGCTCAATATCAGAAGGCGCTCCAACTGAAAAGTGAAAAAAAGTTTGAAGAGGCATTGCCATTGTTTGAGCAATTGGTAAAGAACGATTCAAACGAAGTCAATTATCTTACGAACACAGCATTTCTTCTTTGCATTGTTGGCAACAGGCAAAAAGCTGAAGCTGACAGACAAAAATATTTTCACACTGCAGAATATTTATCGAAGAAAGCGATTCGAATTGACAACAACAGCGGACAAGCGCACTACAACTATGCATTCGCTCTTGGAAGAATCAATGAGTTTGCAGGCTCGAAACAAAAAATTGCCAATGCGAAAGAGATAAAAACGGAATGCGACAATGCAATCCGGTTAGATCCAACCATAGCAGGAGCTTACCACGTACTTGGTCGCTGGCACAGAACTATAGCCGGCTTTAACTTTATCGAACGTGCAATGATCAATACTATGTTTGGCGGAGTTCCACAAGGAGGCTCACTGGATGCTGCTGTAGACTGTTTCGCAAAAGCAGTGAAGCTGGAGCCTGGCAATAAACTACATTATTACGAACTTGCACTTACTTATCATGAACGTGGAAAAGGAAACGATGACATCTACGCAAAAGTGTGGTTGAAAAAAGCACTTGAGCTTCCATCCCGGGATGTTGACGACAAGGAAACACAAAAAAAATGCGAGGCTTTGTTAAAGAAAGTGGAATAACAGAAAACGAGTCAACGGTAAATTTTTATTCCTGAATTTTTATCTGAAGTCTTCCATGCACGGTACATTCCGTCTGAGTTAAAAACAAGTTCGATGTTTCCGGTTGCATCTACTGCAATGATTCCGCCTTCTCCGCCTGATTTTTTCAATTTATCATTCACAACAAAATCACAAGCTTGTTTGAGAGAAAGACCTTTATATTCCATCAAGCAGGAAATGTCGTAAGCAACTACTTCACGAATGAAATATTCACCGTGACCTGTACATGACACTGCACACGTTTTATTATTTGCATACGTTCCTGCACCAATAATTGGTGTATCACCTATTCTTCCGTAACGCTTGTTAGTCATACCGCCTGTTGAAGTAGCTGCGGCAAGATTTCCTTCTTTGTCCAACGCAACTGCACCTACTGTTCCGAATTTCTTATCTGAATGATCGAGTTGTGTTTTTTCAGAGTCCCGAACTTCAATCCACTGGTCGTGCCTGAATTGATCGAAGAAATACTGATCATCTTCAAATTTGAGATTCCGTTTACGCGCAAAAACTTCTGCACCGTCTCCCAACAACATCACGTGTTCCGAATGATCCATTACCTGGCGGGCAAGCTGAACAGGGTTCTTCACATTTTTAATACCTGCTACAGCTCCGGCTCTCAATTGATTTCCTTCCATGATAGAAGCATCCATCTCATGTTTGCCTTCGTTTGTAAAAACCGAACCTTTACCTGCATTAAACATGGGTGAATCTTCCAGCTCCTTCACAGCCATTTCAACAGCATCCAATGAACTTCCGCCTTCCAATAAAATTTCATATCCCCGATTCAGAGAATGTTCCAACGCCTTCATGTAACGAGATTCCTTTTCAGCAGTCATAAGGGATTTCAGAATGGTTCCTGCTCCTCCATGAATTGCAATTGCAATGGATTTCATCGTGATTTCAAAATTTTAAACAAAGAAACGAAAATTGTTGGCGAGTCGGTTTACCGATCACAAATTTCTTTGTATGCGCAATACTGACAGCGCTTCTCATCATCCGTTTGAGTGAATGATTTTTCAGGACTTACGATTTCACCTATTAATCGCATGAGATGTTCTTCAAACTCTCTAAATTGATCAGAGGAAATTGGTTCGTCATTATTAATAAAACGAATTCCATCGGACAAACTCTTGACAGCAAGAATTCCCGCCTTCACAGCTTTTGCTGACGATTGCTTCCAATAGAGATAGGAATAAAAATAAGTCTGAAATTGTTCCTTAAACTTTGGATCACTAAAGATCTCTTCAAAACCATCAGGATTGTTTGAATCAACCTTGCCTGTTTTGTAGTCAACAATTCTTGTGATGCCATTCACTTCGTCAATGCGGTCAATGATTCCATAAAGCAGAACAGCTTGCTCTTCTGAAACCTGCAAAGGCTGCATCACTTTATGCTCGAGGAAACGAATCAACAACGGAGTATTCTCTTTGTCAACGGAAATAATTTTCCTGACAAGCTCAACAATCACATTCCGCATTAAAATATTTTTTCCTTCAAGCAGATCACTTCCTCTGAATTCTTCTTTGATGGAAAGATCAACAGCTGCTTTTATCCTTCCTTCAAGTTCCCTGAACACTGACTCTGTTATATTTGTTGTTTCACCATACAGTAACTGCATCGTTCGATGAAGTATTCGTCCGAACGTTGCCGATTCAATGTGTTCTTCCGTTTCTTCCTGCTCCCTGATTTTAGCGACATACTGAAAATAAAACCTGAGCGGACAAGAAATGTATGTCATCAAAGCAGATGCTGAAAACCGTGGCGAATACTCTGTAAAACTGTTGTTCTTCAGAAAATATTTTCCAAGGTTTGCCAACACTTCATCCGTCTTCTTGATTTCTATCGGTTTAATTTCAGTCTGTACAAAATCTGTCATGGCAAGTTGAGAGCGCAACTTAATTTTACCGGGAAACCGCTTCAGCAACTCATGTTCAATCTGCAACAAGTACCTTGACTTCTCCCCTGCTGTGATGCTCCTTGTTTCAGTATTGTATAGCAGGTGAATATTTCTTGCTCGCTGCAACAAACGGTAAAAGTGATACGAAGAAACAGCATGTTGTTCTTCGTACGTTGGTAATTCAAACGCTTTGCGAATGTTGAAAGGAATGAATGATGGATGATTGGACGAAGCCGGAAGCGTGTCTTCGTTAACAGAAAGAATAAACAGATTTTCGAAATCAAGCAATCTCGTTTCAAGAAAACCCATTATCTGCAAGCCTTTCAACGGCTCACCTGAAAAAGGAATCCGTGAAGAATAAATAATTTCTTTATACAGGTTCCAGAATGTATCCAATGAAAGTTGCTGAGAATATTTCACCAAAACATCTTCCAGCCTGACTAGCTGCGCGTAGAAGTGGTAAATGTATTCGGATTCAATCTCATGAAACTTAAATTCCTTTTCCTTAATGCTGTCGAGAATGTGATGAAGAACTCTTTTAAAATAATCCGTGACATTTTCTTCAGCGCTTAACTCACGGAAAATATCACGAAACAAACGCGGTGAGTTTTCATTGTTTAATTGTTCAATCGGAATCCGTATCCATTGAAATTCTTCTGTATAGGACTTCATCCAATCCCGGATGTATTTGCTTTCAACCTGCTGAACGGACGGATGATGCAATACACTGATGACATGCCGATGATAAAAACTAATAGAACCATCCTTCTTTTTCCGGCTATTCTTTTGAAGAAGAATGAGTGACTCAAACAACGTAAATAATGGAGTGGATGAAAGCGGATAGCCCATCGTCACGTTGAACGCTTCAATGTTCTCCGGCAACGAATAGAGAACGGGAAACAAAAGATTCTCGTCAGGTAAAATAATTGCAGTTTTCCCGGGAGAATTATTTTTCGAGTTCATCAATTCATCCAGCAATGTACCCGTTACCTTCGCTTGTCCAACCTGCAAAGGCACTCCAATCACTTCAATGTTTTTTTCAAGTGATTCAAAATTATTTTGCTTCCATTTAAAACCCGGTTGCAATAAATTATTTTTCCTGAGAAATGTTCCTGCTTCCTGTTTCGGATCATCAAAATAATAGCTGTCAGCATCCCAGTAAATTGTCGCTTTTTCCCGATCAATAAAATGCTGAATGATTTTTTCTTCAGACTTCGACAATGCATAAAATCCTGCAAAAATTATTTTCTCATAGTCAACATCAATTTTATTTTTATCCAATCCGTCAGCAATAGAGCGATAAGCCAGCCCTTCGTAAGCAAGATTCTTTTCCGAGAGCCGCTTCCGGAAGTCATCATAAATACTTCCAAGATGTTTCCAGTTTTCGATGAATTCATTTTTCAAACGTCCGGGTTCCTTGTTAAAAAACACTTTCCAGAAATTCCGAATGCGTTCAAGGTCTTCCTCAGGTAAATCAAAATCAATATCGATTTGTCTTTCGTCTTTGAAGTAAGCAAACAATTGCCTTGTGTCAGCAAGGTTTCTATCGACCTCATCAAAATCCTTCAAAAGCATTTCTCCCCACGGGTAATATTTTTCAAACGGTTCATCAGGAAAATATTTTTTATAGACCTCAAACAATTCAAACATGAGCGCAAGCTGATCAGGAATTACATGCGATGAAAAGTTCCGGATGAAATCCTGGATGGAATAAATGACAGGACTCCAATGCGGTTTATCAATTTTCTCAGACAGGTACTTTTTAAAAAAAAGTCCGGCCCTTCGTGTTGGAAAAACCATGCAAAGCCCTGATAAATCACCTTTGTGTTTATCATATAACTCATCAACCAACTGTTCAAGAAATGCTGCCATCAGGGATTACAGGAAAATTATCACGCAATATCAGAATATTTTGAAACCAATCGAAAGCTCATTAACTTGCAGGAGCAAACAGACAAGGTGATTAAAAGATTACTTTTCAATATTTTAAGTATTGTGCTGATGTTCAGCATGTGTAACAATCTTTTCGCCTCGGAGAAAGACAAGACTCCGCATTTAAATTTCCCGTCAAAGGTTCGTTTCGTTGAAAACAAAAATCAATGGGAGAATTTTATCCGGTATGAAGCAGACTTTCGTGGAGGCAAAATTTTCCTTGAAGACAACAGGTTTACCTATTTGTTTTATCATCCCGATGATATGCAATCGCTGCATCCGCATAAAGGAAAACAAATCGACAAAGTCAGGTTGCATGCCGTGAAGGTCAATGCAGAAAATGCAAACGCGCATCCTTCCATCAAAGCAGATGATCCTGCGAATTATTGCAATAATTATTTTTTAGGTAACGATGCGTCAAAATGGGCAACTGATGTAAAATTGTTTTCATCCGTCACGTATCAGAATCTTTATCCCGGAATTGATTTAAAATTTTACAGCAGCATCTCTGATATCAAATACGATCTTGTTGTTCAGCCCGGAGGAAATACTTCATCCATCCTTCTTGCTTATGAAGGCGCTGATGAATTGTCTCTGAAAGATGGAGAGTTGATGATGAAACTTTCCGTTGGAGACATTGTGGAACAAAAACCCTATGCTTACCAACTCATCAATGGAAAAGAAACAGAAGTTGATTGCAAGTTTGTCCTGCATAAAAATAAAGTCAGCTTTCGTTTTCCACACGGCTTTGACAAAACAATTCCACTCATCATTGATCCGACTCTTATTTTTTCCAGCTACTCAGGTTCGTCTGCAGATAACTGGGGATTTACTGCCACCTACGATGCAGCAGGAAATGTTTACGCAGGAGGAAATGTAAATGCTGTCGGCTATCCTGTTACTCCCGGCGCATTCCAGATGAGTTACCATGGCGGTGGAACAGGTGGCAATGGCTGGACATGCGATATGTCGATCGCAAAATTCAATGCAGGAGGAACGAATCTTTTGTATGCAACCTACATTGGAGGATCCAACAATGAACAACCGCAAAGTTTGGTTGTTGACGGAAACGATGACCTTGTCATTTTTGGAACAGCATATTCTTCAAACTATCCTGTAACTACCGGAGCGTTTCAACCTACGTATCATGGAAACGGTGACATGGTGATTTCAAAGTTAAGTTCTTCAGGTAATGCGTTACTTGCTTCTACTTATCTCGGAGGATTAGCAGATGACGGTGTGAACATAGACCCTTCTTTCTTCTCGGGGAGCACACTCAAATACAATTACGGTGATGAAGCGAGAGGAGAAATTATTTCTGATGCATCGAATGATTATATCGTTGGAAGCTGCACCAAATCACACGACTTCCCTGTTACAGCCGGTGTGATGCAACCTGCATTCGGTGGAGGAACACAAGATGGCGTTTTATTAAAAATAAATTCTTCACTGACAGGACTTGTCTGGAGTACATATATTGGCGGCAATGCAAACGATGCAGTGTACGATTGCGTGATTGACAATGGTGGCAGCATCTACTTTGCAGGAGGAACAAACAGCACTAATTTTCCAACTACTGCGGGCGTATTGCATCAGACTTTTCAAGGCGGAATTGCAGATGGATTTATTTCGCATACAAACAACGGTGCGAATTTTCTTCTCGCTTCCACGTATATCGGGACGTCTTCGTACGATCAAACCTATTTTGTTGAACTGGATCACAGCGGCAATGTTTACACGACAGGGCAAACGCAAGGAATATATCCGATCACTGCAGGAGTTTATTCAAATCCGAACAGCGCACAATTTATTCATAAGATGGATTCCGGATTAACGACTACATTTTACTCCACTGTATTTGGATCCGGAGTTCGTGTTCCCAATATTTCTCCAACGGCATTTTTAGTTGATACCTGTGAAAACGTTTACGTAGCCGGCTGGGGAACATGCATTGCCCTTAACAATCCGGGTGATAATCTGGGAATGCCGGTTACACCAAATGCATTTCAATCACACACCGATGGTTGCGACTTTTATTTCTTCGTACTCAATCATGATGCTGCTACTCTGCTATACGGCTCTTACTTTGGAGGGAATCAAAGTTTCGAGCATGTAGATGGAGGAACAAGCCGCTTCAACAAAAACGGAACGATCTACGAATCTGTTTGTGCAGGATGTGGAGGCTTTAGCGATTTTCCAACTACTCCGGGTGTTGTTTCCCGAACGAACAACAGCAACAACTGTAACAACGGTGTCATCAAACTTGCATTTAATTTAGCAAGAACCGTTTCCAGCATTACCAATTCCCGGACGTCAAGTTGTGCTCCTTTTACATTGACACTTACAAACGGAAGTATAAACGCTGATCATTATCAATGGACTTTTGATGATGGCTCACCAATCGATACAAATTTTTCTCCGACTCATACATTTATCAATCCGGGAGTTTACCATGTTCAGCTCGTTGCAAGCAGCAATGTAAGCTGCAACCTCAACGATACAGCGTATGCAACCATTACCGTGACTCCTCATGCTCCCGTGATTGCATCTTTCAACATTTTTCAAAACGGCTGTGATACACTTGCGCTTACTCAATTCACAGGAAGCGGTGGAAATTCTTTCTTCTGGAATTTCGGCGATGGTTACACGACAAACAGCATCAATGCTGCACACATGTATGGAGATACAGGAACATATTACATCACACTCATGGTGCGCGATACATCTTGTCCCGGTTTGGCGGATACCACTTTTCAGCCTGTCACATTTGCAGCAGCCGTAAAAGCAGTTGTGGCTGCTGTTGGAGCTACACAGGGATGCGCTCCGTTACCGGTATCATTCAACAACAGTAGCTCCGCAAGCGGAACACACTTTTGGGATTTTAAAGATGGAAGTCCGCAGGATACAAACATGAACGCAACACATGTATTTACATTCGCAGGAACATTTGATGTCATCTTTGTCGTGACCGATCCCCTCTCATGCAATAAAGCAGATACAGCACATGTACTTATTAGTGTTCCTGCAGCAGTTCCGTTGGTTGCTTCGTTCAGTATAAGTCCTAATTCATTCTGCGATACATTAACTGCAAGTACACAATTTAACGGATCAGGCGGAGATGCTTATCATTGGTTCTTCGGTGATGGTTTTCAGGCAGCAGGATTTGCTGCAACGCATACTTATTCTTCAGCAGGAACTTACACAATTTTATTGGTCGCAGAAGATCATGTCTGTAACCTGGTTGATTCTTCAACACAACAAATTACTTTGCGCCAAACGGTCCATGTAGGAATTAACACAAACAATATTCAGTTTGGATGTGTTCCGCAAACCGTGAGACTGAGTAATTTATTTAACAGCAGCGGAAACTCACTCTGGTATTTTGGTGACGGAACAATTTCATTAAGCCCTTCTCCTGAACATATCTATACAGACACAGGAACCTTCACCATTGAATTGATTGTTTCCGATACAGCTTCCTGCAATCTTGCTGACACCAGTTTCTATGTATTCAAAGTATTTGCAAATCCTGTAGCCGCTTTTTCACACGATGTGTATGATTTATATTTTATTCACAACGACATTCGGTTTTACAGTCAAAGTCTGAATGCAGCACGTTACAATTGGGATTTCGGTGACGGGACGTTTGCAACTGACTCAATCGTTTTACATCAATTTCTTGACGCAGGAACTTTTGATGTTTGCCTGAATGTAACAAGCAGCAACGGATGTATTGATTCAACGTGTGCTCCGATTGATATTCTTTCTTCTGAAACAATTTATGTTCCGACTGTTTTCACACCAAATGGTGACGGAAAGAACGATGAGTTCAGAGTCTTCTCTTTCGGATTGACTGATCTTGATGTGATGATCTTCAATCGCTGGGGAGAAAAGATTTACGAATATACATCACTCAATGGAAGCTGGAATGGTGAGTATAAAGGAAAGCCATCTCCTGAAGATGTATATGTTTTCCGTTTGAAAGCAAAAGGAATTGTGAATGATGATATTGAAAGATACGGAAGAGTGACGTTGGTGAGGTGAGGTTTAGTCGAGCAGCCAATAAAACTTTTTCTCTACTTTCGTTCGTGAAACGAGATCGAAATTCTCGATCATTTTATCTGACTTATGAAAAATTTATGGAATGCTGCCGAAGCTGCAAAGCTAAAAGGCGATTTATTGAAGCTGCGTGTTTACACTTCTCAACTACTGGGACAAGAACCTGATCTTGTATTGCATGGAGGAGGAAATACGTCTGTAAAAATCCGCGAGAAGAATTTATTCGGAGAAACGGAAGATCTGCTTTATGTAAAAGGCAGCGGCTGGGATCTCGCAACAATTAAGAAAGAAGGCTTTGCTCCAGTGCGAATGAACGTACTCACTCAAATGGCGCAACTCGACAAGCTTTCCGACTCTGACATGGTAAAGCACCAGCGAGCAGCGATGACAAATCCTTACGCTCCTACTCCATCCGTGGAAGCGATTCTGCACGCTATTATTCCTTTTCGTTTTGTGGATCATACACATGCTGATGCTGTCGTGACAGTAAGCAATACTCCTGACGGAAGAAAAAAAATTGAAGAAATTTATGGCGACTCGGTATTGATTGTTCCTTACGTGATGCCTGGATTTATTCTTTCAAAAAAAATATACCAGTTGACAAAAAATATTGACTGGAAAAAAATTAAGGGAATTATTCTACTCAATCATGGAGTGTTTACATTTCATCACGAAGCGAAAGAAAGCTACGATCAGATGATTTCGCTTGTGAGCCTGACTGAACGGTATTTGAAAAATAAAAAAGCAGAAATCGTTCTCAGCAAGAATCGCCCTGCTCCAGATCTTCTAAAACTTGCGCAATTGCGAAAAGCTGTTTCAACGAAGTTGGGAAGTCCAGCTGTTGCTGTTTTAAAAAACACATCTGCTGCAATTGGATTCAGTGAACTTAAAACTATTTCATCAGTTACATCAAGAGGTCCGATTACTCCCGATCATATCATCCGCACGAAACGAACACCAATGATTGTTGGAGCTGATGCGGAGAAGTCAGTGGAACAATTTTCAAAAGCGTATGAAAAATATTTCGACTCCAACACAAACAGAAAATTAACTCAACTCGATACATCGCCTCGTTGGGCAGTCTGGCCCGGACAAGGAATTATATCCTTTGGAAAAAACCTCGAAGAAGCAAACATCGTATCCGATATTTGCGATCATACAATCAAGGCAATTCAACAAGGAGAAAAACTCGGAGGATGGAAAGCACTTTCTCAGAAAGATCTTTTCGAAATGGAATATTGGGAACTGGAACAAGCGAAACTGAAGAAGGCAGCGTCCGCAAAAACATTTGTTGGAAAAATTGCTTTGGTCACCGGAGCAGCGAGCGGAATTGGAAAAGCATGTGCTTTATCCCTTGCGAAAGAAGGAGCAATCGTTGTTGGATTGGACATTAATCCATCCGTTGAACAAATGAAAGGACAAACCGGAGTTTTCGGAATGATCTGCGATGTGACGAATGAAACGAAATTGAAAAATGCTGTGGAGCAAACAATCAAACGTTTCGGAGGACTTGACATACTCATCAGCAATGCAGGAATATTTCCGCCAAGTGCAACAATTGAAAACATCGATGACAAAAAGTGGGAACAAAGCATGGCGTTGAACCTCAACAGTCATCGCACTTTGATGAAATTATGCATCCCTTTTCTTGAATATGGAATTAATCCTTCCATTGTAATTATCGCTTCGAAGAATGTTCCTGCTCCTGGTCCGGGAGCAGCTTCATACTCTGTTGCAAAAGCAGGACTAACGCAATTGGCGAGAGTAGCTGCACTGGAATTAGGAAAGAAAGGAATTCGTGTGAACGTCATTCATCCAAATGCTGTATTCGATACTGAGATCTGGACTGATGAAGTTTTGAAAACACGCGCAAAGCAATATGGAATTTCCGTTCAGGAATATAAAACCAACAATGTGTTGCAGACAGAAGTTACCTCAAACGATGTTGCTGTAGCAGTCCTTGCATTATCTGGTTCCATATTTTCAAAAACAACGGGAGCGCAAATTCCCGTTGATGGAGGAAATGATA
>JAYTXY010000076.1:0-2131 GCA_043742705.1 Bacteroidota bacterium | reverse complement strand
AAACCATGATCCACGGCACATTGCGGAAAAGATCAGTGACATGTTCAGTGATGAAAAAAGATTTGCACAGTGGAAAGAAAATTTAAAACTTGCTTCGCGGGAGTTGAACTGGGAGAACGAAGAGAAACAACTCCTTAAAATTTTTCAAGATGTCCTCTGAGAAACACATCAACATCATTGCTTTTGACGTTCCCTATCCGGCGGACTATGGTGGAGTGATCGATATTTTTTTCAAACTCAAATCATTCATTGACGCAGGAGTAAAAGTTCATTTGCATTGTTTTGAATACGGAAGAAAGCCACAAGATGAATTAAAAAAAATCTGTGCCAGTGTTCATTATTACCCGCGTAAAACAGCAAAATCACTTTTATTCAATACGCTTCCTTATGTTGTGTTGACGCGTACTTCGGAAGCGTTGAAAAAAAATCTACTAAAAAACAATTACCCGATTTTAATGGAAGGGCTTCATTGTACATTCCTTCTCAACGATCCGGAAATTCAAAAACGAAAAATAATTGTGCGTGCACACAACGTGGAACACGATTACTATGAAAACCTGGCGAAGGTCGAACATCATATTTTCAAAAAATATTATTTCTTCAACGAAGCCGGAAAACTAAAGAAGTATGAATTGATTTTGAAAAATGCTTCTGTCATTGCCGCCATTTCACCTAACGACACGGACTATTTTTCTTCGCATTTCAAAAACGTGCATTACATTCCGGCTTTTCATCCGAATGAACGCGTAAACATCGATGAAGGAAAAGGAAACTTTGCTTTTTACCATGGAAATCTCGCTGTCGGAGAAAACAACGAGGCAGCGTTGTACCTCATCAACAAAATTTTCGATAAGCTTCCGTATCAGCTTGTAATCGCAGGTTCCAAGCCTTCAGAGGAATTAATAAAAGCAATCAAAGGAAAACAAAATATTCAACTAAAAGACAACCTTACTCCTGCACAGATTCACAAACTGATCCGCGAAGCGCAATGTAATGTGTTGCCGACTTTTCAGTCAACGGGAATTAAATTAAAATTACTCTCCTCACTTTTTACAGGGCGATTCTGCATCGTGAACAAACCGATGGTAGAAAATACAGGGCTGGAAAACCTTTGCATCATTGCCAACTCTGCAGAGAAAATGAGAGAGAAAATAAAAGATGTGATGAGTAAAGAATTTTCAAAACGTGAAATTGAAAAGAGAGAAAAAATCCTGCTGGAAAATTTTTCGAACAAAGAAAATATTAAAAAACTTATTCGACTGGTATTTTAGCTTCTTCACTCACTTCCATCAGCTTTCCGCTTTCACATTTAATTATTCGTGCAGGAAATTTTCCCATGATGGAATAATTATGCGTAGCCATCACAACAGCTCTTCCGCTTTTGCTGATGTCGAAAAGCTGTTTCAAAATACCTTCGGAAGTTTCAGGATCAAGATTTCCTGTAGGTTCATCTGCAAGAATCAAATCAGGATCATTTAACAATGCTCGTGCAATAACAACACGTTGCTGCTCTCCACCGCTTAGTTCATGAGGCATTTTAAATCCTTTGGTTGCAAGTCCAACTTTTTCCAGCACTTCCTGCACACGTTGCTGCATCTTCTGCTTGTCCTTCCATCCCGTAGCGCGCAACACAAAGAGTAAATTGCTGTTCACTGAGCGGTCAGTCAACAATTGAAAATCCTGGAACACAATGCCGAGCTTTCTCCGGAGAAATGGAATTTGTTTTTCTTTCAGGTGATTCAGGTGAAAACCTGCAATGGTAACTTCTCCCTGTTCAAGTTCAATATCACCATACAACATTTTCAACAAACTGCTTTTACCACTTCCGGTTCTTCCGATGAGGTAAACAAATTCTCCTTTGTCGATGTTCAGTGAAACATTTGAAAGGATCAGGTTCTTCGACTGGAAGATATTTACGTTTTCAATTTGGACAATTGTTTCAATAGACATAGAAGTTATTTTTTGTAGTTGTTGTTTAACAGCTGTTCAATGGTTCAATAGTTCATTGGTTCATTGGTTCATTGGTTTATTAGTTCACTGGTTCATTGGTTCACTGGTTCATTAGTTTAAACTTAGAAACACTTTGTACTTTTTTTTACGAAACAACCAATGAACTAATAAACTAATGAAC
>JAYTXY010000075.1:0-10917 GCA_043742705.1 Bacteroidota bacterium | reverse complement strand
AACCGAAGTCAGATGACTTCTATGCAGAGAACAACCAAACCGTCACCATTCTTGACGATGCTTCAAGCAAACCTGAAGAATACTGGCAGGAGAATCGGCATGATTCCCTATCCGTCCAGGAGAAAAAGATTTATGCGATGGTTGACACGATAAGGAAAGTACCGGCATTTCAAACCTACCTTGACGTGATCAACATTATTGCAACGGGTTACCTTGAAGAAGGTCCAATTGATATCGGAACACTTTTTTCCTTTTACAGCTACAACAATTACGAAGGCGATCGGATTAAATTAGGCGGGCGCACAAATCTGAATTTTAGCAGCGCCATTCAACTGCGTGGTTATGCAGCTTACGGAGTACGTGATAAGAATTTCAAGTACAGTGGAACGGCTGAATATTATTTAAAGGGAAAACAGAACACATCGTTTGGCGTCAGTTATAAAAAAGATGTAGAGCAGCTCGGACAAGGCTTTACAACCTTTGCGCGTGACAATGTACTGGTGACTTTACTCAGCAGAATCCGCAGCAGCAAATTCAACGACATCACTGAAGAGAAAGTATTTTATGAAACTGATTTCGTGAAAGGATTAACAACATCTGTTTCACTTGCGCACAAAGAGATGAATCCGCTGGAAGATTTGCGGTTCACGTATTATACAGATGCTGTTCATCACGACACCAGCAATGTGATCAATGTATCAGAAGTCACCATTGCATTGCGATATGCGCATAATGAACGTTTCATTGATCGAAAGAAGTCAGTCGGAAGAAAAAACGGACGTATTTCATTGGGAAGTCTGAAACCGATCACGCGCATTTCCTACACTTACGGAATAAAAGATTTGTTCGGTGGTACACTTTCGTATCATAAACTTGTATTTCATCTTCGCGACCGTTTGTATTTCGGAATTTTAGGAAGAACAGATTATGAAATTGAAGCAGGAAAAGTCTGGAAAGATATTCCTTATCCGTTGCTTGAAGTACATAAGGGAAATGAAACGTACACATACGACCGAACAACGTTTAACCTGATGAACTACTATGAATTTGTAAGTGATGAGTTTGTTGCAGTAAGAGCAACACATCGCTTCAATGGATTCTTCCTCGATAAATTTCCCTTGCTGAGAAAACTCAAATGGCGTGAAGTAGCAACAGCAAATGTTTTGCTCGGAAAAGTTAGTGATTCAAACAGGAAGCTTCTCGTTGATCCGGCATCTTTTTATTCTGTCGGAGAACCTTATATTGAAGCAGGTATCGGAATCGAAAATATTTTAAAATTCGGACGGATTGATTTCATCAAACGTTTCAGTTACCTCGATCATACTGACATTTCGAAGTTTGGAATACGATTTAGTTTTGAGGTCATTATTTAATTTTGCGATCAGTTAGTAATCGAGTAAATTAAGTTAACTAAGCAGTTGATTGGGTTAGTTCAGTCGGCAAAATTTATAGGCTCAACCAATCAACTTATTCAACTCAATTAACCTAATCAACCATTTAAGAAATCATTTTCCTCCAATTGATCTAAAATTTTTAATATTGTTCCCTGATTCAAACCATGCTCCTCCGTTCAGAAAATTTAGTAAAGCGTTATAAAAGCCGCACCGTTGTTGACAATGTAAGCATTCAAGTCCAGCAAGGGGAAATTGTCGGTCTGCTCGGACCAAATGGTGCCGGCAAGACGACTTCTTTTTACATGATTGTCGGACTGATCAAACCCAACGAAGGAAAAATTTTCCTGGATGATGTGGAGATCACCAAAGAACCGATGTATAAGCGTTCTAAGTTGGGAATCGGTTACCTCGCGCAAGAAGCATCTGTGTTTAGAAAACTAAGTGTGGAAGACAACATCAAAGCCGTTCTTGAGATGACTTCGTTGAGTAAAGGTGAACAGGATAAAAAGCTGGAAGCATTACTCGATGAATTCGGCTTGAACAGAATCCGGAAAAGCCGCGGTGATTTATTATCAGGAGGAGAGCGGAGAAGAACGGAAATTGCACGCGCACTTGCCGTGGATCCGAAATTTATTTTGCTCGATGAACCTTTCGCAGGCGTGGATCCGATTGCCGTAGAAGACATTCAAAGCATCGTCTCACACTTGAAAGACCGGAACATCGGTGTGCTGATCACCGATCACAACGTACATGAAACGCTGTCGATTACAGACCGTGCATATCTTTTATTTGAAGGAAAAATTCTGAAAGCAGGATCTGCGGAAGAACTTGCCAATGATGAGCAGGTGAGAAAAGTTTATTTGGGGCAAAACTTTGAGCTGAGGCGTTAAAGTACCTGTATCGAATAGCGAATCGAAACGAGTTGGCGAATACGCGAATGTTTACCTAATTAAGTTCTTCCAAAATCGCAAGTCGCACATCGCAATACGCCAATCTAGTTTTCAGAAAGCGTAAACTGAAAACTCTCCATAATAGGGTTTGACAACAATTTTTTGCAAGCCGTTTCTACTTTTTCCTTGGCTACATCTTTTGAAGTCGCTTCCACTTCCAGCGTAATGTGTTTCCCGATTCGCACGTTTTCAATTTCTGCAAGTCCCATATTTTTTAAACCGTGACTCACTGCCTTGCCTTGCGGATCCAGCAAAGCTTTCAACGGCATCACATCAATTTCAGCAATGAATTTCATACGCGTTGTTTTGTTAAGTTTTTAATGAATGACAAAAGCAAGTATAAGAGAATGATGAGCGGAATTCCGGCATAGAAAAATACAAAGATGAAAATGACGGAAGAGCCAAGCAAAATAAATTGATACTTGTTTTTCTTCCAATCGAAGGATTTAAACTTCAAAGAAAACAATGGGAGTTCGGATACCATCAGAAAAGAAAGAGTCACGCTCAGGATCACAATAAAATAAGGATTGAGAATCAGTGAAGACAAATGAAAGTTGTCGTGCTGTATGATGAGCGGAAGAGAAACAATGAACAGGGTATTGGCAGGAACCGGCAGTCCGATAAAAGATTCAGATTGCCTGGTATCATTGTTAAACCTAGCAAGCCGCAATGCTGAAAAGATAGTGATGATAAAAGGAAAGAACTGAAAAAACCGGTGAACACTTGCATCCATATTCATGATTGACGGATCACTCATTTGCAGCAACCGGAAAAGAATAGCACCCGGAACCAAGCCAAAGGTTACCACATCAGCAAGTGAATCCAGGTCTTTCCCGATCGGGGAATGAATCTTCAACATACGTGCTGCAAAACCGTCAAGGAAATCAAAAATTGACGCTGCGAAAACAAGGAATGCCGCCCACTCAAGGTGATCCAGATCATTCTTTGCTATCATCACAGTTGCAATGCATCCACAAAATAGATTCAGGCAGGTAAGAAAATTGGGAATGTGTTTTTTCAAAACGCGTAGTCTAAAAGCGAACTCAAAAATATGCTTTCTGATGGAAGCAGGCAATTTTAAAAACCGAACTGTAAGTTTTGTATTGATATTGTTCCCTTTTACCCGGATCAGTGCTGAGAAATAGGCTGATAACTTGTATCTTTTCGTATAAAATCCGTGTATAACTTTAGTCAGAAAATCATAGAATTGTAAATAAAATAAAGATGCCAAATCATCGGCTGTATTAATCTTTACCTTTACAAGTACTTGAAAAGTAAAACGTTCGGCAGGCAATAAACGAACTCGTAAATCGTTTGCATGAAAGTTTGACTGATGATTAAAAACAATGCTATGAACTTTACAAAAACGGTATTATTATTTGCAGCCTTAATAAGCTTTGAATTTGTTTCCGCACAGGCTCCAAAATACAGCAATGAATTTCTTTCCATCGGAGTTGGTGGTCGCGCGCTCGGTATGTCGAATGCACAAGTTGCATCCGTAAACGATGTGACCGGAGGCTTCTGGAACCCTGCAGGACTCACACTGATAAAAAGTGACGTGGAAGTTACTGCCATGCACTCTGAATATTTTGCCGGCATCGCTAAATACGATTACGGTGCTGTTGCAACAAAGATTGATGCAACACGCGCTTTGTGCTTTTCACTGATTCGTTTTGGTGTCGATGATATTCCTGATACTTCTGAATTGATTGACGCTTCCGGAAATATCAACTATGATAAACTGAAATCATTTTCAGCAGCCGACTATGCATTCTACTTTTCGTATGCGAAAAAAGCAAAACTTGAAGGCTTGCGTTACGGTGGAAGTGCGAAAATAATTCACCGCATTGTCGGTGACTTCGGAAAAGCGTGGGGATTCGGGTTTGATCTTGGCGCACAATATCAAAAAGGGAAATGGACATTCGGAGTGCTTGGAAAAGATGTCACCTCCACATTTAATGCATGGAGTTTTAATACAGAAAAACTTGTTGATGTATATACCGTTACCAACAATGAAATTCCAAAAAATTCACTGGAGATCACATTGCCAAAACTGATATTGGCTGCAGCTTATAAGACAAACGTTTCAAAGAAAATAACATTGCAGGCTGAATTAGACGGAGACATGACATTTGACGGACAGCGTAATGTTGTCATCAATTCAAACCCTGTAAGTGTTGATCCGCATTTCGGTATTGAACTCGGCTACGATGAATTCATTTTTCTTCGTGGCGGTATCATGAATATTCAAAGTGTAAAAAATATCGGTGGAGGAACCTCCACTATTTACCAGCCCAACATGGGAATCGGAATCCGGTTGAAGAACCTGAGCATTGAATATGCTCTTTCAAACATTGGCAGCCAGGAGACTTTGTATTCAAATATCTTCTCGTTGAAGCTGGATATTTATAAGCATAAAAAATGAAAAAAATTTACCTTTTACTTTTGACTTTTATGATCTGTGCCGGAGCAGAGGCTCAGACGTATGAAAATTCCTGGATCAATTATTCCCAGACGTATTATAAAATAAAAGTCTGGCAGGAAGGAATCTTCCGTGTTCCGACAAACACGATGCTCTTCGCCGGAATTCCCGTTACAACCATTGATCACCGCAACATCCAGCTCTTTCACAATGGGATTGAACAGTACGTTTATATTTACGATCAGAATGGTGACAACCGAATCAACGGAAACGACTTCATCGAATTTTACGGGCAGCGTAATGACGGTTCACTGGATGCCAAAATGTATCAGGATCCAAGCTGGCAGCCAAATCCAAATTTCAGTTTGTTCACGGATACATCTGTTTACTTTTTGACTTTCAACAACTCAACAACCAATAAGAGAGTTACTCTTGATACCGATACAAATTACGCTTCGTATCCTTCTTCATCGCCTTATTTTATCAAGGAATCTTATAAGGAAGAAACAAATTCATACAATGCAGGAACCACGATTGGCGGAGGTACTGATATTGATTATACAGAGGCGGAAGGATGGATGAACGGAATATTCTATCCCGGAAATCCTACCACTGAGACCGTGAACACGCAGAACATTTATGTGAACGGACCGAACATTGAGATTAGCACAGGAGTGGCGGGTGCCAATAGTAATGCTCACTCTATTTCAATTGTTTTCCCGGGAGCAAATTTCTCAGACGCGTATTCCGGTTATGCAATGAGAAAATACAACTTCTCTGTTTCACCTGCACTGTTTACTTCTGCCTCCACCGCATTTACATACACCGCTTTTTCCTCAGTTGATCACAATAGTTTTGTGAATCTTTCGGTGAAATACCCACACACGTACAATCTTGAAAATGCAACATCCTTCAAAATGTTTGTGAACGATGATCCACAGGGAAAAACAAAAATGGACATCACCAATTTTAACCTGGCGGGATCCGGTGAAATCATTTTGTATGACCTTACGAATCACAAACGAATTACCGTAACACAAACCGGAAGTACTTTACACACCTTGGTCGCCAATGACGGTCAAGCTACTCCGAAAACGTGTTACCTGACAAGTGGAAACATGGTACAATATGTTTCGTCTTCTTCTATCAGCACATTCTATTACCTCAACAACCTGAACCCGGGATTGTTCAATAATTTTTTAGCGGCAGCAAAAGATTCTGCTTACATCATCATCACCAACCGGTCGTTGTGGAACCAGGCATCTTTTTACAAAGCGTATCGTGATCTTACCACGAACAATAAAGTACTGATGGTAGACATTGATGAGTTGTACGATCAGTTCGCATATGGTATCAAAAAACATCCTTTGGCGATCAGGAACTTTGTAAAATACATACTTGATAAATGGACCAGTGTTCAGCCTCCGCAAAATTTATTCATCATTGGAAAATCCATTGCAGCCCGTGATTTAAGATGGGACGGACAAAATTTCACAAACTGTCTCGTGCCGTCTTATGGAAATCCTCCTTCAGACATTTTGCTCACATCGGGAATCAACGGATCCATTTACGATCCGAAAATTCCGACCGGTCGCCTGAGCGCACAAAACACGACACAGATAAATGACTACCTGTCGAAAGTTCAGGAGTACGAACTGGCGCAAACCGGGCCACCACAAGCGTGGATGAAAGAAGTGCTGCATTTTGGCGGAGGCTTAAGTTCGAATGAGCAGGACATGATACACGGGTTCCTGAATAATTTCGAAGCTATTATCGAGGACAGTTCATATGGCGGTCACGTTACTTCTTATCTGAAAACAAGTACGGCACCAATCGTTATCAACCAGTCAGCAGGATTACAGAATCAAATTGACTCCGGAGTTTCGATCATGACTTTTTTCGGTCATGCTTCCGGAGCGGGATTTGATCAAAGTACGGATGACGTCAGCAACTACAACAATGCCGGACGTTATCCTCTTGTAATTGCAAACTCCTGCTTTGCCGGTGACATTCACACTTCATCTCAAAGCATCAGCGAGCGTTTTGTAACCATCCCACAAAAAGGCTCTATTGCATTTCTTGCAAGTGTTGGTTTAGGAGATGCCGGTTACCTGAACAGGTATTCACAGAGTTTGTATGAGAATATCTCTTACAAGAACTACGGACAATCAATCGGAAAACAAATACAGCAAACCATTCTTGAAGTACAAGATTCTAATTATTACGGAACAAAAGCAGTGTGTGAAGAAATGACGCTTCAGGGAGACCCTGCTCTCAAGGTGAACAGCTGGAAAAAACCGGATTTCCTGATGAGCCAGTCGAATATTTATTTCACTCCGAATAATATTACCACAGACCTTGACACGTTCAACGTTCATGTTATCGTCCGTAACCTTGGAAAGGCAGTTCCTGATTCTTTCAATGTTGTTCTCACCAGAAAATTTCCAAGTGGAGCAGATTCCGTTTACACAAGGCGTATCGGTCATTGCTACTATGCCGATTCGCTGGACTTCAACATGCAGGTAAATGGTTTCAACTCGTCCGGCATCAATACTTTTAAAGTGGAAGTTGATTTACCGGAGGACTCCGTAGATGAATTAGAAGACTTCGTTAACAACACAACAACAGCTTCACTTTTCATTACGTCTCATGACCTGGTGCCTGTTTACCCGCCTAAGTTTGCAATTGTTCCGTACAGCACGACCGCACTGAAAGCAAGTACTTCTGATCCTCTTGCCGGGGAAAAAACCTACCGGTTTGAAATGGATACTTCGTACCAGGCTTTTGGAAATCCGCCTCAGCCAAGTTCGATGTTTCGCTTTACGACTGTTACTGACAGCGGTGGTGTAATTACCTGGAACAACAACATTACGTTGTTGGACAGCGTAGTTTATTACTGGCGCGTTGCGAATGATTCTATTCAAAATGATCCGGTGAAATACAAGTGGCAGGAAAGTTCTTTCATCTACATTCCGAATAAGACAGGATGGTCACAAAAACATTTTTACCAATACAAAGACAACATTTATTCTAATGTTCTCTTCGACAGTTTAAACCGCAGATTTAATTTCGTAACAAATAATAAATTTCTGAGCGTAACTGATTTCGGACATCCCGGTCCGGCATACCAGTATTTCGGCACTGGTTATACACTCAACAACACCGACCAGGATAATAACGGTTGCCAGACAACACCTGCTGTGATGATTGCTGTGATTGATTCAATCACACTGAATCCATGGACGACCTGCAGTTATAATTTTAATCAGGCAAATCAGTTTACATTGATATCCGGAACATGCAGCGATGCGAATCCATATGGTACAGGTACCTGCCGTACACGTGTAGAGAAATATTTCATCTTCCGCTATAGTGATCCGGTACAAATGGCTGGATTAAATACCCTGTTAAATTCAGTTCCTTCCGGAAACTACATCCTCGCTTATTCCTGGTTCCCATTTCCTTATTCAACTGCACCGGCAGATTTCTACAATGGAATGACAGCTGCAGGATTCAACACAGGTTTGTTTCCGACTAATGATAACAATCCGTTCCTCTTCTTCATGAAAAAAGGAGATGTAACAACACGACATGAGAGTTTCGGTCAGAATTCATCCGACAGCTTGTACTTTTCTACATTGCTCACCAGTGTCTGGGACCAGGGAACGATCGCAAGTGATTTGATTGGCCCTGCCACCCAATGGCATGAATTACACTGGGGAGAACACCAGGTAGAAACAGGTACAACGAGAGACGAGGCGTTGCTCAGCATTTATGGAATCACATCGAACAATACGATGGACTTACTTATGTCGGGTATGACGTCCACTTCATTCGACACTACGCTAAGTTGGATTTCTGCTTCACAATATCCATATCTGAAACTTGAAGTTTCCCTGAAAGATGACTCACTCCGTTCTCCCGCACAAATGGACAAATGGCAGATTTACTATGACCAGGCTCCTGAATGTGCAATCAATCCGAACAATCATTTTAGTTTCCACGGAACTCCGATGTCGGAGGGAGATACAATTCGTATGAGCGTTGCTATCGATAACATTAGCGACAAGCCAATGGACAGTCTCTCCGTTGATTTTTACATGTACGATAACAACCGGGTTCGTCACAATGTAAAATCGTTAAAACTCGATTCACTGCGAGTCGGGCAATCGTTACTTGCCAGTGTAGAGATTGATACCACTTTTGGATTTGCAGGCAACAACAGTTTATGGGTGGAGGCAAATCCGAACGGAAGCCGTCACCAGCTGGAACAATTCCATTTCAACAACCTCGCTGAAATGAAATTTAAAGTTACAAAAGACATCGTAAACCCGATTCTTGATGTGACGTTTGATGCCATTCACATCCTGGATGGTGACATCGTTTCCGGTAAACCAAACATTACCATTCAGCTGCACGATGAAAATAAATTCCTTGCTTTGAATGACACGGCTAATTTCAGGGTTTATCTGAAAACTCCGGGAAGTAACCAAACGGAGCGAATTTATTTCTCTGTACCGACTTTTACCAACACCATGCGATTTACTCCTGCTGTACTTCCGAAAAACAGTTGCCGGATCGACTGGAACCCGCTCTTCACCGTAGATGGAAAATATGTACTTGAAGTAGAAGCTGCGGATCGGTCAAAAAACGAATCCGGAAAATTCAATTACAAAATTTCATTCGAGGTGATTAACAAATCAACGATCACTGAGATGTTGAATTATCCGAATCCGTTCTCTACTTCTACCCGATTTGTTTTCATGCTCACGGGGAATGAAATTCCTTCGTACATGAAAATCCAGATCATGACGGTGACAGGGAAAATTATCAGGGAAATTACGCAGGACGAATTGGGAAATATTCACATCGGACGTAACATCACCGATTATGCATGGGATGGAAAAGATGAGCACGGTGATCAGCTTGCCAACGGACTTTACTTGTATCGTGTCATTACAAATATCAACGGTAATGAAATTGAACATCGTGATACCGAAGCTGATAAGTTCTTCAAAAAAGGCTGGGGGAAAATGTACCTGATGCGATGATTCAATTCTGAAAATGATTGTGAAAGGTGGATTTTGATTAATCCACCTTTTTTATTTTGCAGAAATAAATCTTTATTGTTAATTCACGTTAATGAAAAAAATTTGTCGCGACTTTTGACAATCTTGCAATCCTTTATGACAAAAACCCATCGGATCTTTTCCTATTTCTGCTGTTCATTGTTAAGCGGGGTGCTTTTGTGGTCTGCATGGCCTGAACAGGGATTTACTCCATTGATATTTGTTGCGTTAGTTCCGCTGCTGTGGGTTGAATACGCTTTCACCAGCATCGAAATAAAACGTAGTAAGCTGAAATTCTTCGGCTTCGCTTTTCTCACTTTGTTTACATGGAACCTGTTTACCACCTGGTGGATTTACAATTCAACAGACGTAGGAAGTTTTGTTGCACTCGGGTTGAACAGCCTGTTCATGGCAATTGTTTGGCTTGTATTTCACATCACAAAAAAGAATCTTGGAAACGTAACCGGGTATTTTTCCCTTTTCGTGTATTGGATCGGTTTTGAATACCTGCATCTAAACTGGGAAATTTCATGGCCGTGGCTCACTCTTGGTAATTCTTTCTCGACTCATCCGCAATATGTGCAATGGTATGAATTCACAGGAGTATTGGGCGGAACATTGTGGATTCTTGCCACCAACATTTTCTTTTTCGTGGTGGTTAAAAATATTTTCAAGAAGGATTTACTCACGTTGTTACGGAGAATTAATTCGTTGGTAGCGCTTACTATATCTGCGATACTAATGATTGCTCCGATGATTTTTTCCCAATGGCTTTACCAGCGCCATGTGGACAAGGGAACTCCCGTGAGTGTAGTGGTGGTGCAACCGAATGTTGATCCGTACAATGAAAAATTCAACGGAACCGGAGATGATCAACTTGCCAAAATTCTGCGGTTAGTTTCAGTCGCATCCGACAGCAGCACCGATTACATGGTTGGACCTGAAACCGCATTGCCTGATGGAATCTGGGAAGAAAATATTCATCAGCACAAACAGATTCTTGCGATTCAAAAATTTCTGAAAAACTATCCAAAGACTGAAATGATCATCGGAGCTTCTACTTACAAAGCTTACTCGAACGG
>JAYTXY010000074.1:0-13774 GCA_043742705.1 Bacteroidota bacterium | reverse complement strand
TGTTGAATGACCAATCGGAAAAAGAACCGAACACATATAGATTGCCATTAATAAAAGGAGATTTGAGTGGCAGTCGAAAATGAACCCAACAATAATCTGATTCTAACGCATCTGCTTTGCCGTCATACGTTTTCACAACATAAGCTCCGTTAATGTCACTGTCTGTCGTGTATCGTATTGACGAGCGCCTTACGTCATCCGTTAGAAACACGTGCCAGGTTATTGAATCGCGGACGATTTTATCCTCACGTTCATTTTGAGATTTCAAACTTCGCGTGTCAAAATAACGAAACTCATTTCCTCCGTTGAAAATATTTCCTTCTTCGTAATCATACTGCAATTCATTGTTCTTAAGGAAAAGTGGTTTGAGGTTGGTGATGACATTGTCGGATCTGTCATTCTGAAAAACTGCAACTTTTAAATCACTGAACGGATTATCAATTTTATAATTTAGATTAAAAATACTGAAGTCAATTTCCTGTCGCGAGTTTCGCTCATTAATTACCGTGGCGCGATGCACGTTTGCTGAAATGGTTATTTTCGGATCAACAACCATGAACCTTCTTGTGAGAACAATTTTTTCAGGATTGTTGTCTTCGAAAACGATGAGCAGAAAATTTCCTGAGATCACGGGCCGAAGATTATCATTCGGGAAATTTAATTGGTAATGAGTATACAGCTGATAAGTATTGAATGAAGATCGCGAGTCAGTGATCCTGTCATCATGGTACCCTTCCTGGTATTGTGCTTCATTTAAGTCTGAAGGCTTCCATTCAAAGCTGCAATGAACAATTCTGTAGTTGAATGTTTTCAGATCACCATCTAAGTCATCAAAACTCAATTGCATGACATCTTCACTGTTATTCAGTCGGATGATGGGTTGAGTCATTTCTGCATCTGGCAGATGAAGTTGTACTGTTTTAATGTTCGGAACATAGACGTAGTTTTCATACCGCAAAAAATCACGATTGAAATAATCGCTTGAATCAGTGGTTGCAGTTTGGCTACTGACAAGTTTTGATGATTTTCCAAAAGCAAAATTGATCAGCAGAAAAAGAATGATGACTGTAAAAAAAATAATTTCAGTAAACGCCATCAGGCGTGTAAAAAAAATCAACCTTTTCCGGGTTGGATTCTTGGATTGAAAATATTGCCTGTATCTGTTGGTTAAAACCATTCGCTAGTTCAATAATAGCGATTTATTCAATACCTGACAACTGCTCAAAGACTTGTTCCCATTCTTTCGTTTTATCTGCGAGATTTTTTTCTGTCTCATTAAAACGCAAAAGTGTATCTGCAAATTTCTTCTGATCCTCATAAATCTCAGGAAGCGACAGTTGGTGCTCCAGCGATACTTTTTCAGTTTTTAATTTAGCGATATTCTCTTCAAGCGATTGAAAACGATTCTGGAGTTTTTTCTTCTGTTTCTTTTGCTCTTCTGAAGGTTGCAGTTTTTTTTCCTCCCGCTTCTCCTCTTTCTTTGCCGCCTGCATCTTCTTCTCTTCCTTCTCTTTTACAGCGATCTTCTTTTCTTTCTCCTTCAAAGTATATTCGTACTCATCGTAATCGCCGGGATATTCTTTCAGGTGATGATCTTCAATCCACCAGATCTTATTCGCAATCTGCTGAACAAAATAGCGATCATGGGAAACCACAATAAATGTTCCTTCAAACTCCTGCAATACCTGGATCAGTGTATTCACCGTTTGCATGTCGAGGTGATTGGTTGGTTCATCAAGAATCAAAAAGTTCGCTTTACTTAAAATCGTTTTTGCCAACGCAACACGCGACTTCTCTCCTCCACTCAATACTTTTATTTTCTTGAATACTTCATCTCCTGAAAAAAGAAATGATCCAAGTACAGTACGAAACTTTATATCGGTTTCTGACGGTGCGAAGTCAGCAAGTTCCTGCATCATGTCGTTGTTCAGGTTGAGACTTTCAAGTTGATGCTGTGCATAAAAGGATGTCACAACATTATATCCTGAATCCAGCTTTCCGTCAAACTGCTCGCTACCGTTTATCATCCGAAGCAGCGTAGATTTTCCGCGACCATTCGCTCCGATTAATGCAATTTTATCTCCACGTTCAATCAACGCTTCCGTATTTTCTAAGATCTTCAGCTTGTCATAGCTCTTTTCCCTGATGGCAAGTTTAGCAATCACCTTTCCGGGTTGCTGTCCGATGTCAAATTTCATTTTGACAGTCGGATTTGCAGATCCTACTTCTTCAATGCGTTCAAGTTTATCAAGTTTCTTAATGCGCGACTGAGCCATCTTCGCCTTACTCGCTTTCGCTCTAAAACGGTTGATGAGTTTTTCCTGTTCCTTGATGTATTGCTGCTGGTTCTCAAACTGGCTTTGCTGCAATTCATCACGACCGGCTTTTGCTTCAAGATAAAAAGAATAGTTGCCTTTGTACAGCGTGATTTTGGAATTCGCGATTTCTGCTGTGATGCCAATTACTTTATCGAGGAAATAACGATCGTGAGAAACGATGATTACAGTTCCTTTGTACTCCAGCAAATAATTTTCTATCCATTGAATGGAAGGAAGATCCAGGTGATTCGTAGGCTCATCGAGCATGAGAATGTCAGGCTGCTGCAACATGATTTTTGCAAGCATCACGCGCATTCGCCATCCTCCGGAAAAAGTCGTGAGTGGTCGCTTCAGATCATTGGTTGAAAAACCAAGACCTTCAAGCAACTGCTCGGCTTTGTATTGAAGGTTGTAACCGTCAGCGGCTTCGTAAGCAGTTTGCTTATCATGAAGGTCGTGAAGCAATTCTTCGCTATGATCGTGCTCGAGTCTGACAAGTATTTCTTCTATCTCTTCGTGAAGTTTCAGTTGTTCGCTGAATGCTTCCATGGCAACATCGAGGATGTTTTTTTCACTGTCGTAAGAAAGCAAATCCTGGTTAAGAAAACCGATGGAAAGATTTTTCAGTTTTGAAATGTTCCCGCTTTCCAGGGAATATTCACCATTGATAATGCGAAGCAGCGTTGACTTACCTGTACCGTTGGCACCGATCAGTCCGATTTTTTCTCCGGGATTAATCTGCCACGTAGTATCCTTGTATAGATAACGTCCGCCAAATTCGAAACTGATGTTGTTAAGTGATAACACGTTGGGAATAAAATTTTAAAAGATGACGACAAAGGTAAAGTTTAAGATTGATTTTATTGGTGTATCAATCTTCCTGCTCCGGTAATGGAACTGGTTATTTGCGGACTTCCGGTATAATAGACATTTCCTGCTTCGTGGATTTCCACCTCCAGCAACTGGCTGACGTTCACGTAACAATCTCCTGTGCCTTTCTGAACGACAACACAATGATCGACTACGAGATTGCTTTCGCGGGAAAACGCATTTCCAAGGTTGTAAACAAAACAGTAGTTTGATTTTCCGGATAATGACATGTCACCAACAGCGGCATGTTGCTTCGCATAGGTGCTTTCAGCATCAATGGAAAGGTTGATGTTGCCGGAATTCCAGATATTGAATTCAAAGGTTGAATTTTTCAGCTGGTTGGTTGAAGAAATATCTCCGCTTCCGTGATGATGAATAATATCCAGTTTTTTCACGTGAAGATGAACAATCATTGTCGTTGAATAACTTCTCACCCAATTGCATTTGTTTTCGTTTCTAATGGTAAGCACACCATCACTGATCTCAGTCGTAATTCCTGAAATGATGTTTGAGCCTGCTTCAACCACAATACTGTTCTCAACATCTTGCGTAATTTCAATATCAACGTTATTATAAAGCTCCAGTCGATTGAAGTCTTCAAAAGACCGCTGCTGTTCAGTAATGGAACCTGTGCTCTTTACGCAATCAAACATGTGATCCTTATCACAGGACGACAGCATCAGAATCAATAAAGAGAAGTACAAAAAACGTTTCATTTCAAACCTCTAATTTTCAATTTTCAATTTTTAATTGTTGGTGCGTTTTCCAAACTTCCACCCCACTCCCAGTTCCGCGAAATCTGCTTTTGCAAAATGGGTTTTCAATGTAAGGTTAACAAAGAGATGATCACTTACCAAATACTTGAATCCAACGCGGTGATAAAAGATTCCGTCATCCTTGTATTGATCAAAAAAATAAACTCCCATCTGGAAAAGTACAGAAAGCTTGTCAAACATCAATTCATTCTCTTCATGAATTCCGCTTCGGAGAAGTTTCATATCGTTGTCAACGGTTTCGCCTTTGTTGGAATATAGTTTCAGCAAAGCGAGGTCATAGAACACATCCATGCCCAATCCTATACTCATTTTACGGCTCACGCGTTTTAATGCAGTTGAAGAAAGCGTATGAATGAAATACTGTCTTCCGGCTGGAGGATAACTTTCTTTCACTCCTGAAGCATACAGCACATCCACATGAATCTTTTTATCGAGCGCTACTTCTTCATGTTTTGTAAACTCTTTGGAAGGCTGAATCTGGTACATGAATCCTGCATTCGCAGATGGATTATTGATGCCGAGATTCGGTGTGCGGAATGATCCGTTTGAAAAATGTGTGAGTCCCACATTTAAATTAAAAAAGAGATGCTTTGACAAACGAGTTCGCGTTTCAAAGTTAAACTGAATTGCAGCATTCAGGTGCGAACCAATTACATCGTTCTTGTAATTTTCAACTCGCTCATATTTTTTTGTGACGTATCCTAATCCAGAACCCATTCGAAATGAAAACTGAAAATGCTCCGATCGTGTGAAAGGTAAATTTACAAAAGCCAACAATCCATGTGCAGTTCCAAGAATCTGAGGATTATTAAAATCAAGGAAGACATACGTAAATCCGGTTTGCGGATATCCAAAATAGGAATGCCATGGTTTTTTTCCTGTCGTCTGCCTGTAAACTGAAACTTCAAAACCGGCTGTATGCCTTACTAAATGCTGCACACTTGGGCGATGCGCAAGTATAAACCCATAATGCAGCCTGACTGCAACGGAAGACTGATCAAAATAATTTTCTTGTTCTGTTTCCTGCGCAAGAATAGAAAATGGAAATGCGAAAACGGAAATGATCACCGTAAAAAGGATTCGATATATGGATTGTGGAAATCGTTTCATTTTTTTCGTTCGCAATAGTAATAAATGAATCCTGAACGAATTCATCTGATCTTTAAATTTATTTATTCCAAAACTCTACATTTGCAGTACTAATAGTTCCTCTAACTGATTTATTAAACACTATGAAAAAAATACTTTTACTAAGTTCATGCTTTCTCATTTCATCAGCATCTTTTGCTCAGCAGGATTCTTCTGCTACCCAACAGCGGGATACATCTTGGAAAAAAGGCGGCTTTGTCAACGTCAACTTTTCCCAGGTAAGCCTTAACCAATGGGCACAAGGAGGAGAGAACTCCCTTTCAATGGCCAGTGCTTTGAGTCTCTTTGCGAATTATGCGAAGGAAAAAACTATCTGGGACAATCAACTTGATCTAGCCTATGCTTTATTGAAATCCGGTTCTACACCCGTACGTAAAAATGATGACCGCATTGATTTCACATCCAAATATGGACGATTAATGAAGGGAAAATGGTATTACAGTGCACTCCTGAATTTTAAAAGCCAGTTCACAAAGGGTTATAAATATCCTGATGATTCTACCGTAGTGTCAAAGTTCCTCGCTCCTGGTTATGTAACAATTGCTCTTGGTTTTAATTATAAACCGGTTGATTATTTTGAATTGTTTATTTCTCCTGCAACAGGAAAATTCACCATTGTAACTGATCAAACACTTGCTGATGCAGGTGCTTATGGTGTGGATCCCGCCAAGTTAGATGCTAATGGAATACCTCAAAAAGGAACAGGTGAAAATGTAGAGTCTGAATTGGGTGCTTACCTGAATCTGAAATTCAAGAAGGAAATTATGCAAAACGTAACGCTCTATACGAAACTTGAACTCTTTGATAATTATACTGATAAAAATAAAGATAACCAGACCAACATTGATGTGAATTGGGAAACAGGGCTGACGATGAAGGTGAATAAGCTGATTACCGCAACCGTTGCAACCCAGTTAATTTATGACCAGGACATTATTAAACGTACTCAATTTAAGGAAGTAATCGGTGTAGGTCTCGCCTATAAATTCTGATGAATAAGTATCTTTTATTAGGATTAGGAGGCGCTATCGGAACTGTGCTAAGGTACTTTGTGTCAAGTACAACCTTGGATTTCTTTCGAACAGCTTCGTTTCCCTTTGGAACGTTGGCCGTAAACCTTTCCGGATCATTTATTATTGGACTTCTTGCGGGTTTAAACGAAGATGGTCTGCTTTCGCCAAATCTCAGGATGTTTCTTTTCATCGGACTCCTGGGCGGCTACACGACTTTTTCTTCCTTTTCCCTAGAAACATTGAATCTTGTTCGGGCTGGTGAAATCCGTTTTGCTTTAATTAATGTAGTTGCAAGCAATATCTTTGGTATAGGACTGGCTTTCGGTGGGTTCTTTCTCTCCCGTTATTTTATGAACAGCTTGAGGTGAGAGTCCAACGGCAAAATGTTCCTTTGGCTCTTGGTAGAAGCCACGTGGAAACCACGTTATCAATGAAGTCAGTAAAAGATGATATCCATAACAACCTGGCTGCCGAATGAGGAAGTCACTAAGACTCTTTTATTTTCATATTGACTTCATTAAACTTGCTGTAACATTGTCCCACAATAATTATTAATTAATCCTAATTCAAAATCCAAAAACAATGAAAAAATTATTTGTGTTAGCTATTACTGCAATGTTTGCAATTTCTGTTTCTGCTCAAACTCCGGCTGCTGTTAAGGAAAATGGCACGATGAAAGAAGCGAAACCAACTACAGAAGCTCCTGCTAAAAAAGAAGGCATGAAAAAAGAAGCTCCTGCCAAGAAAGATGGTATGAAAAAAGAAGCTGCTGCTCCTGCTAAGAAAGACGGCATGAAGAAAGAAGCTCCTGCTAAAAAAGAAGCTGCTCCGAAAATGGAAGAAAAGAAATAATCTTTCTTTCGAAAAGAAAAAGGGTTGGGAATTTTCTCAACCCTTTTTTTGTTGCCTGAAATCTCAGCTTGAATTGAGAGCTTGTTAACTTTCTACTGATGAAAAGTAATTTCTGCTCAACGCTCCTGATCCGACACCGTTGTTATTTTTGAGCACTTAAAAATTTCACACGTTTGCCTCTCAGAAGCAGAAATATTCTTTTTTATTTTATTTTATTTCTTGTCGCCATAACTTCGACTATTCGCGGACAAGCATTTAAACTTGCTTCCACTCTTCACGACATTACTTCTAATGTTACATGTATGGTTATGAGTTTGGACGGAAAAATTCTGATCTCAGGAGACCAGTCAGGCAATATCTCATTCAGAGACGGTGATTCAGGAGCGCTGATCAATACAGTCAAAGCATTTAATTCTCCTGTCGACAACATCAATTTTAATTCCACGGGACGATTAATGATTGTTACAACGCGGGACGGGGAAATAAAAATATATGATTTTGAGCAGGAGAAATTTATTCAATCACTCTACTCTCCCGAGTATTCTGATATTCGGTTTGCTTTGTTTTCAATCGCTGACGGATTTATTTATTTCAATGGACAAGGACGTTTGTACAAAACACGTTCTGATCTGACTCAACCGGTACAAAAAATTTATGAATCCGATTCAACAATCACCAATGCTGTGATTGCAGCAGACAGAAGTGCCTTGATTTTCACATGTGGCAATGCTGTCAAAGTACTTAATACGCGAACAGATAACATCATCCAGGAACTCACTGTTTCATCAGCAAAAATTGAACGACTGGCCTGGTCCTCAGATAACAAGTTTGCGAGCTGGAGTGATGACGGTACCATTGTGCTCCGGAAATATGAATTTAGTCATCTGAACTCAGAACTTCTTTGCTGGTTCAAAGCAGGGACTTGCAGCAACCTTGTTTTCTCACACGATGGAAATATAATGGTGACAGGCAGGGTCGGAACGTGGGCAAGAATCTGGAAGCTATCAGAGCGAAATGTAGTTCAGGAATTATTCGGACATAAAGATGAAGTAACAAATTTTGCTTTTGCAGCCGATGATCAAACCTTGTTTACATCAAGCCTTGATAAAACAATCAACGTGTGGAAACAAAAAATTGACGAAATAAAAATAATCCCTCAGATAAAGGATTCACTTCCCAAAATTGTTGCAGTAATTTCACCTCCCAAGCCGCAGGACTCTTCTGCTGCATTAGTTGTTCTCTCCGGTTCCAATGATCCGTCTTTGCCTATTATCGAATTGGATCGTCAGAATATTCCGTCTAACCTCGGAGGAAGAAGAATTGAGAAAACAACCGATGTCGAAGTGAGTGAACCAACCATTGATATATACGTTTTTGATAATTCAACTCTTGATGGAGATGTGATGTCTTTAAGTTTTCAGAATCAATGGATTCTGACTCATTATGAAGTCACTAAAAAGAAAAAGAAGATCACGCTGCAACTAACAGCAGGTTCTAATAACTACCTCGTTTTATTTGCGGATAACCTTGGAAAAACTCCTCCCAATACTGCTGCTATTTCATTTGTGAAGGATGGTCGCGAAAAAATATTCCGTCTGCAATCCGACTTAAAAACTTCAAGCGCGATTAATTTTATTTACAAAAGTAAGTAGTCGACTTTGAACAGGCTCCCGTTCATTACTAGTCTTTGGCTTATCTCGCGGGACTAATTTTCAATTGTATTTTTATTGTTCCGGTAAAAAAAAATCCATGAAAAAGAAATTTCTGATCTTTAGCTTAGTCCTGCTTTCAGTTTACAACTGCCGGTCAGCCTCCTGGGGACCATTAGGTGTTGGATTAGGCGGTCAGGTAAATGCAATGACCGTGTATAATGGATCACTTTACGCAGGAGGAACCTTTAGTGTTGATGGTGGTTCAAATTCAGTATTGCGCATTGCGAGATGGAACGGATCATCGTGGGTGAGCGTTGGAAACGGCTTCAATGGAGACGTGAATGCATTGGCGGTTTTCAATGGCGATCTTTACGCTGCAGGCAGCTTTACATTTTCCGGAACTACTTCATTGGACAGAATCGCAAAATGGAATGGAACTTCCTGGTCAGCTGTAGGAACAGGATTAAATAATTTTGCGAAATGCCTTTACGTGTTTAACAATGAATTGTATGTTGGAGGAGCATTTACTATGGCTGGCACGACTACAGTAAATAGAATCACAAAATGGAACGGCAGTGTGTGGTCTGCTTTAGGAACAGGAGTTTCAGCAGGCGGAATTGTCAATACGATCACTGATTATGCGGGCGAAATTTATATCGGAGGTACTTTTGGCGGAAACGTAAGTAAGTTCAATGGATCAGCTTGGAGTACGGTAGGTTCTCTTTCTGCAACTGAAGTTTATTGCCTCGCCTCCTGGGCTCCGAACGGGGCATCATCCGGTGCAACTTATTTTCTCTACGCAGGTGGAGATATCAGTGTTCCCAGCCAGGGCATGGTGAGATGGAACGGAAGTTCATGGTCAAGTGCTGTTCAATCTTTTACTGCAAATCCCGGTAGACCACATGTTCTTCTCCCGACTTATTCTTTCCTGTATTCCGGAGGCGGATTTAACATCACCGTTTCCGGGCATTCTGTAAAGAGTGTAGCAAAGTTTCAGGGTAGTTTCTGGGACAGTGTTGGAACGGGAATGGACAATGATGTATTGGCACTTACTATTTACAACGGGCTTCTCCAGGCAGGAGGAAGTTTTTTAAATGCTGATGGTTTCGCTGCAAAATGTGTGGCAACCAGGAATATTTTAATTGGTATTGATGAACCAAACGAAACTATTATTTCCAAAGATTTTTTCCCGAACCCATTCATCGATCAGGCAACATTAAAAATTATTACGCGGCCAGTGATTGATCAACCTGTTTTGAAAGTGTTTGATTTGGAAGGCAGGGAAATGAATCCACTCACTGAATTGGTTTCCTTTAGCAAATTCAACCATGAAGTTGAATACCGGATTAACAGATCAGGATTGTCACCAGGAATTTATTTCTATACATTGAATGATTTGAAAACAATTGTCGCTGCCGGAAAATTTATTATTCAATAATAGAATATCCTTTAACTTTACAGGCACTTCGCTGAGTCGGAGAATTTTAAACTTCTTCCTTAAATTTACGTGTACGCAATCCTCGATATAGAAACCACAGGTGGAAATGCTTCGGTTGAAAGGATCACTGAAATAGCGATCTATGTTCATGACGGTAAGAAAGTCGTGGAAGAGTTTTCGACTCTGATCAATCCTGAACGGACAATTCCCTATTTCATCTCCCGACTTACCGGAATTAATAATGGCATGGTTCGCGATGCCCCGAAGTTTTATGAAGTGGCGAAGAAAATTGTGGAGATCACGGAAGGAAATATTGTAGTGGCTCATAATGCTCAGTTTGATTACTCATTTATCCGCGAGGAATTCAGAAATCTCGGTTATACATTTTCACGTGATTATGTCTGTACTGTAAAGTTGAGCCGGAAACTTATTCCCGGATTCCGTTCTTATAGTTTGGGAACACTTTGCAACAATTTAGGAATCGTGATCGAGAACCGACATCGTGCTGCAGGTGATGCGCAGGCTACAGTGAAGCTCTTCGAGATGTTGCTTGAACGTGATCGTGATGATGACATTTCTAAATCTATAAAAAATGATTACATGCACCTTCGCTTCCCGGAGAATTTTGACAGGAAACTAATTGAAAAATTACCGGAGTCAACAGGAGTTTATTATTTACACAACGAAGATGGATCAATTATCTACATTGGTAAAAGCAACAACATTCGAAAACGTGTTCTTACGCATTTTGCCAACAAAGGAAACAGGAAGGCAATTGAAATGCGTAACTCCATTCGTGATGTAACATTCGAGTTGACGGGAAGCGAACTCATTGCACTGTTGCTTGAATCGGATGAGATAAAAAAACATTTGCCTGTTTATAACCGTGCTCTCCGGCATTCGCTATTTAACTATGGAATCTTTCGGTCGGTGAATGAAGATGGTTACATCACTCTGAAAGCAGGAAAGATTACAAGGAATGCTCAACCTATCATCACTTCTCATTCTGTTGAAGAAGCAAAAGAAATTCTTGAAAGGAAAATCGTCAAATATCAGTTGTGCCAGAAGCTGTGCGGAATTTATGACATTGATTACGCCTGCTTTCAATTCAGCATCAACCAATGCAATGGTGCATGCATTGGCAAAGAGAAACCTGAAGCGTACAATAAGCGAGTGATGAAAGCAATTGCCAGTCTCGACTATATACACCGCAATTTTCTGATTGTAGGGACCGGAAGAAACGAAGAAGAACGTTCAGTGGTAAGCATAGAGAACGGAAAATATCTGGGCTTCGGATTTTTCAATCCTGATTATGTTGATCCTTCAGCTGAGACATTGAAAGAAGTAATCTCTTCAAGGCAAGACAATAGAGACGCGCATCGAATTATTCATAGGCATCTTCTGCAAAACAAACAGGATAGCATTCTGACTTACTGATTCATTTATAAATTTCGTTATGAAGATTGCTCCGAGACTTCTGCTTTTTTTCCTTTTGTCGATTGGTCAGTCAGTTTCAGCTCAAAAGGATATAGCGAAGAATTTATTGTCACTTCAACTGCAAACGCTGGAACAGAAAATATTCTCCTTTGATGAAATAAAAAATAATACGGCTACGGTTTTTGTCTTTCTTCTTCCCGATTGTCCTTCGTGCCAGAGTTATTCGCTCAAGCTGAATCAGCTTAGTACAAAATTCAATTCTTCAGGAATCAAATTCTATGGAATTTTTCCCGGCCATTACAATACAGAAAAGGAAATGGTTGATTTTCAAAAGAGATACCGTATTAATTTTCCATTGATGATTGATCCTGAAAAAAAATTGGTGCATTGCCTTTCCGCCAAAGTCGTTCCTGAAGTTTTTGTCATTGACAAAGCAGGCAAAGTACTTTACCACGGGAGAATAGATGATTGGATGTATGCCGTCGGTAAAACAAAACCAGGCATTACGAAGCATGAGTTGAAGGATGCATTAGACGCAGTTGCTCAGCATCAACTGTTGAAAGTCAAAGAAACAAAAGCGATTGGTTGCATCATTGAGTAATGAAGTGCTTGACCAGTCATTGCGAGGAGCGAAGCGAAGGCTTCGTGCGGAAGAGTGACGAAGCAATCTCAGGCTCGACAGTGAGATTGCTTCACGCTCACACGCAATCCCGCCCTTCGTTCGCAATGACTGCCTGTGTTGTCGTTTTTCACTTGTAAGAAGGCACTAAAGTTCTATTTTCGTAGTATGCTAATCGTCAAAGGTGGTTACGTTTACATCATAACCAATAAAAATCATACTGTGCTTTATACAGGTGTTACGAATAATCTGAAAAGAAGAACCGAGAACACAAAAGCAAGATTAATCCGGGAAGTTTCACTGCAAGATAGAATTGTTCAAAGTTGGTTTTCTACAGTGAGTTTCCTTTTATTGCAGCAGCAATTGCGGAAGAAAAAAGAATCAAGGGTGGAAGTCGAAGAAAGAAGATTGAACTTATCGAGAGTATGAATCCGGAGTGGAAGGATTTGTGGGATGAAGTACAAGGTTGGTAAATGCTAACGATCATTATTCTTAGAAGACGAGTCATAAATTTATGAAAAGAATTATCAATTCCTTTTTCCTATCAGTTATCCTGCTTGCTTCATGTACGAATCAAGATTCAAAAATTTCTTCGCGCACTTTTGCAGAACATATTGCTCCCATCATCTATAAGAACTGTACACCTTGTCACCGCCCCGGTTCTGCCGGTCCGTTTAATCTTATTACATATACGGATGTAAAAAAGCATGCAAAGACAATCGCTTTGACTGTTCAATCCCGCCTAATGCCTCCCTGGCCAGCTGATGTTTCGTATTCACATTTCAGGGATGAAAAAGTTTTAACCGAAAGTGAAATTCTGCTCATCAAAAACTGGGTTGAACAGGGTGCTCCTGAAGGAGACGTTTCGAAGACTCCTCCAGCTCCGCTTTTTCCCGAGCATAGCAATTTCGGAAAACCGGATCTCGTGTTGAATATGAAAGAACCGTTTCGAATTACCGGAAACAACAAAGACAATTTTATGATGATGAAAATTCCTTATGAACTGACAAGAGATACATTCATCAAAGCAATTGAAATTATTCCGGGAAATACAAAAGCCGTACATCACATCAATGCTCATCTTGTTCAGTACAATGAAGGTGCAAAGAAAGACATATCCAAAGGAGAAAAATTTGTGAACACGGAACTACATGACAAGCTGGAAGCTTTTTCCCTGCTCGATTTACAGAATGATGATGGAACTTATCCGTTGTTAACTCCATCTGTCACAAATTATCTTCCGGGAGTTGAAACAGCTTTTTATCCCAATGGAATCGGTGGTTACCGCATAAAGAAAAAAGGGGTTCTTCTTCTCGATAACATTCATTATGGTCCGTCACCGATTGATACTTCTGACAATACCTCCTTCAATATTTTCTTCAGCGCTACTCCTCCTTCAAGACCCACTCGTGAATTCATTCTCGGAACTTCCGGCATCTCTAAAATAGAACCGTCATTATCAATTCAGCCAAATACAATTCAGACATTCAAAACAACTTACACATTGCCGGAGGATTTATCAATTCTTACCATCAATCCTCACATGCATCTTCTGGGAAAAACATTTCTTGCTTTTGCTGTAAAACCGGACGGAGACACCGTTCCACTGATTCGCATCAACCGCTGGGATTTTCGCTGGCAATATTTTTA
>JAYTXY010000073.1:0-3724 GCA_043742705.1 Bacteroidota bacterium | reverse complement strand
TTTTGTCCTGCATCAGGATCGTTCGAAAAAATATCGAAACAAAATGGTTGTCCTGCACAAACAGTGATGTTGAAATTATTCGTTCCGTTTATTCCTGTTAATGATGGAAGGTTGTTGGAGCAATTCATGACAGTCAACTGCATGTCTCGTTCCACACTTCCTATCAACACTCCATTTCTGTATTCTTTTACCAATACAGCCATCACGGTTACCTGTAATGCCTGTGGAGTTAAACAAATGTCTCCTGTAAATGAATTAAAAGATGTTGCAGGAAAAGAGTTTAACGGATCGGTCGCTGAATAAGGTGATATATAATGTACTAGTGAACCTGAAGTCTGTTTCGGTGTAATTAATGAATAAGCCAGTGAGTCACCGTCAGGATCGTACGCTCCGTGATTGAAACAATATTGCTGCCCAAGACAAATAAAAGGAACCGGCTTGTTAGAGAATGTCGGTGAACTGTTGCACGGTGAAATTGTATTGTTCAATGTTGCATACACATAAAATGTACTTGACCCGGGAGTAGTAATGGTTGTGATCGCAGCATTTCTGCAACATAAATTGTAACTGAACACCCAGTCAGTACATTGCTGAGGCAACGTGATGATTCCATCATACACCCACTCCTGGATTCCTGTAAATGAACCACCATTACAGGTAGTCACCGAACTGGAACAGGTTGGAGTAATTTCCTGCCCTGTGCCGGGACGAGGATAACAAGTCACGCCAAGACTTTGACCGCAGGATGCTGAATTAATATTGACAAACGGATTTGTTGGCGCTGCAATTCCAATACAGTCGCGGTAAAATGAAATGGTAATCTTATACGTATTTGCACCAAGGCATTGATACGTCAGGTCGGCTCCCATGGAATGGCTGGCTTTCGATTCCTGAATTGAAAAAATGTTCAGGAGGATGATCAGTGAAAACCAAACTTTCAGTTGTATCGCTCTCTTCATATCTACAGGTTTTACTCGCATCGTGTTTTTGGGAGTACACGATTATTTACTTCTGAAAATTACTGCCGCACCGGGGTTAGATGTATGGAATCTCACAGCAGACCTACTGCTGTAAGAAGAAGTGACTTCTTTAAACAAGGATGTTTGGTTTCAGAAAAAAAAATAAGCCGAAGAAATCATTACCTCAAAAAGACCATTCCTGATGAGGAAAAAAAATGTAAGGAATCCGGTGAATAAATTTTTCGGTATTCAATCCCAGTCAAATTTTTCGAGTTGTTTACTTTCTTACAGATCACTTCAAACAAAATTCAGTTCAGAAATTTGATACATTTGCCATCTGAAAAATTAACCGGGGTGAATTGCTGAGATTCAGTGCGTCCTGATTTAATAAAAAACGAAAAATAATAGTAGCTAAATATGTTCAATGCGCTTTTAACAACAGATGGAATTATCAGCCTTGTTACGCTGGTTCTTATGGAAATTGTACTGGGAATTGATAACATCATTTTCATAGCCATCCTGTGCGGGTTTCTTCCCGGTAAAGAACAACAGCGTAAAGCAAGAACCATAGGGCTTACCCTTGCTTTGGTTATGAGGGTCGGATTGCTGTTTACGATTTCCTGGATCGTTCACCTGATTCATCCGTTGTTTTTTATTTCCTCCTTTGCTGTCAGCGGGCGCGACCTTATTCTTTTTGCAGGCGGAGTTTTTCTGATTTACAAAACCGTTCACGAAATTTATTTGAAGCTTCGTGGTCATGATGCAGATCATCAACCGAAAGCGAGAACGTTTACCGTAAAGCAGGCAATCATTCAAATCACACTTATTGATATTGTATTTTCATTTGATTCCATTCTCACTGCAGTCGGGCTTAGCAACGATCTTGCAACGATGGTTACTGCAGTTACTATTTCCATGTTCGTGATGTTGTTCTTTGCAAAGTATGTCACCGACTTTATCAATAAATTTCCAACTATCAAAATGCTTGCGCTGGCATTCCTCGTTGCCATCGGAGCTTTGTTGGTGCTTGAAGCGCTCCATATTCATGTTGATAAAGGATATGTCTACTCAGCACTCACATTTTCATTGATTGTAGAATTGCTGAATATCCGCTTTCGCAGGATTAAACATCAATCTCTTTGATTTTTCAGCCTGTTCATATTTCATGTTCGGGGCCTGAAAAAAGGCGTTTCTTTTTTAAATATTTAGAGTAGGTTTGTGTAAATACAAAACCTGCACGCCATGATTAAAGGAAAACCATCGTATCCTTTTGAAACCATTGCGCTGTCAGTGGCTTTCTCTCCCAAGCTGGAAGCATTGATTACAGAAACGAAACGCCTTACAGACCAATGCAAGGCGAAAGCAATCTTTATTCATGCCGGCAAGCGAATAGCTGAAAAGGAAAAGCAACTCAGCAGTCTTCTTTTGAAGCATGGATTTAATGATTCCAACTGCCTTGTTCACTGGCAGGATGGAAATCCCGTAGAGACAATCCTTTCCGTGTGTAAAATGAATGTGGTTGATCTTTTAATAATTGGTGTTCTTGAAAGAGACAACCCGATGAAATATTTTATGGGCTCTGTGTCACGCGAACTTACAGGGAGGGCGAAATGCTCCATGATGATGATGACGGATCCAAAAATCAATCCAGAACTGCATAAGGTAATTGTTGTGAACGGACATGATCATGCGAAAACTCTTCATACGGTAAATACTGCCTTGTACTTTGCAAAGCTCGCAAGTGTGAGTGAAATTCATCTCGTGGATGAGATGGACATTCCTTCTCTATCTATGAGCGAATCTGAAGACTCAAGTGAAAACGGAGTAATGCAACAAAGACAAGGTTCATTCAGCGGTGAAAAATCAAGACTAAGTTCTTTGATCGGATCTCTTGATAAAAGGAACATTGATGTTAAGGTGAATACCATCTCAGGAAAAAATGGAAATACGATCATTGAATTCGGACAAAGCATGAAGGCAGATTTGCTCGTGGTGAATTCTCCGGATCATCACCTCGCTATTTTCGACCGTATTTTTTCAAACGACCTTGAATACGTCCTTGCTGATTTGACTTGTGACATGCTCGTTGTTCATTCCCGCGTTTTTGACAGTTTATAATTTTTTTGAAACGCGGAAAAGTTGATGGAATGAGAATTTACCTGGTGGGATACATGGGAAGCGGAAAGAGCAAAGCGGGAAAGATGCTTGCGTCTGCAATGCGTCATAAGTTTCTTGATACCGATTCTATGATTGAAGAACAGGAAGGGAAAACTATCAGTACTATTTTTGAGGAGAAGGGTGAAGAATATTTCAGAAAGAAGGAAGAGGAGATTCTGCGCTCAACAAAATCTTTTACAAAAGTTGTTGTTGCAACGGGAGGTGGTTTGCCTCTTCATCATGATAACATGGATTGGATGAATGATCACGGCATTACTGTTTACCTTGAAGCAGCTGAAGGATTATTGTTTCACCGTCTGGCAACAACAAAGCAGGGTAGACCTTTGATTGAAAATCTCGATGATGTCAGTTTGATGGAACAGATCAGTCGTCATCTTATTGAACGTTCTCCTGTATATCAACTCGCGAAAATAAAAGTGAATGCACTCAGCATAAATGTAAAGTCGCTGCAGCAGAAGATTGAAAAACTGAAGTGAGTGTCAGCTCAGGTAAACAACTTCTTTTCCCGTTTCGAATTCAACGGAAACATGTTCCTGCATAGTTGTAGCGAGCGACATTCCTGTAAAATCAGGTGATACAGGGTAACG
>JAYTXY010000072.1:0-15154 GCA_043742705.1 Bacteroidota bacterium | reverse complement strand
AGCACTGTGATATTATCCCTTTAGTCACTGAACCAGACTAAAGAGAGTACTTCAAGAAATTTTAAAAGATCAATCGATTAATTAAAACGGCAGATCGTCCTTTACATCACCGGACATAGCCTGCTGAGAAGGCATCGGTGCAGCTTCATACGAAGGAGAAGCTGACGTGGAACGTGCTTCTATCTTCCATGCTTCGAGTGAATTGAAATATTTAACTTCTCCCTGTGGACTCGTCCACTCTCTTCCGCGCAGGTTAAACGATACGGTAATTTCATCGCCTATGTTGACGCGCTCAATCAATGAACATTTGTCCTGTGTAAGTTGAAAAGAAATGTGTTGCGGATATTGCGATGATTCATCCGTGATTACAAATTCGCGTTTGCGAAAACGGTCGCTAACAACCTGTTCGTTGCTTTTTACTTTGAGTTTTCCTGTTACCTGTAACATGTTTAATTTTTTTTCAAATGTAGGAAAATTCTGAAACGGAAGAACAGGATTACAGTGTATGTTGATAACTAATTCATCACTAATGGGAATATGATAGTGTCTCCGTTTAAAGTTCGGAATTCGAATTGCCAAAATTTCGAATTGTTATTCGCTTAATTCGCATCCGCCTGAGGCGGACCACCATCCGCAATTGTGTTAATCACATTTTAAGCTGAGATACTACCGAATATTCAGATTGTTTGGAAAGCATTCAGGACAAAAAGATTCGCTCAATCGTCCAGTATAGTGCAATGGTTCCGATCAGGAATGAAACAGGCATCACGATACGTTGCCTGTACCAGGTTTTTTCACCGAACCATTTTCCAACCAAAAGAAAAGCCATTAAGATCACGGAAATTTGTCCGAGTTCCACACCAATGTTGAAAGAGATTAACGAAAGAAGATAATCATTGGATGGTAAACCAACTTCACTCAATGCACTTGCAAATCCGCAACCATGTATCAGTCCGAATATAAAAACAATGACAACTCTCCACCATTTCAATTTTGTAGTTAGAATATTTTCAACTGCAACAAATACGATCGACAAAGCAATAACAGGTTCAACAATTGAACTCACAGGTTTTATCACCCCGTACATAGCAAGTCCCAGTGTGATGCTGTGTGCAACAGTAAAAGCAGTCGCTTGCCAAATGACAGGTTTTAATTTCGGATTCAGAAAAAATATTCCGAGTACAAAAAGAATGTGATCAAATCCGTTTGGCAAAATATGTGTGTAACCTAGTTTCATGTAAATCCATCCTACATCAACCGTTGAAAGTTTGCTCAATTCATACGGAATCACGTGAGCGAATGTATCAAGCGACAACAAGAAACAAATAACAAGAAGACCGATGAACCGGCCGTTTACTTTTTGAATTCCGATTGCAAGTAAATTGTTTTTCATTTTGCAGCGAGGTAATTTCCTCTTTCAAATTTGAGCGATGGTGAAACAAACGGATTAATTTGTAACGATTGATTAATTAACGCGATTCCTCTTTCCTTTTCACCGGATTTAATTTTTATCAATCCTGCTTCATAAAGCAATACGGAATTTTTAGAGCCTGTATGTAAAGCAACATCCATATATTTCCTTGCATCGATATATTCACCACGTTTGTAATGAACCCATGCAAGCGTTTGATTTACGTCAATGTTTTCAGGTCTTCTGTTGTATTCAATAAGTGCATGCTTCAACGCAAGTTCATAATTATATATATTGAGATATGCATACGCCAATTCACGATCTGCATAGTGACCATGATTGTTTCCATTCTTATCACTCATATTCGTCAATGCAGCAATCGTTTCGTATGCATGCTCTGAGGCTTTCTTCGGTTGGTTTGTGAAACGATAAAGCTCCGTCAGTTCTTCATCAAAAGAAAAATCCTTTACCTGAGCTTTTGCTTTTTCAAAATACTGAATCGCTGAAGAATAATTTCGTTTTGCTTTTTCTACTCTGCCAAGTCCTGCTAAGGCAAAGGCATAGTCGGGACGATCAATCAATGTGATCTCATAATTCATCTGTGCATTTTGTAAATCTCCCGTCACTTCATACAAATGTCCCAGACATGTTCTTACCCACGATGTTTGTTCAAGTCCCGGATAACCTGCACTCACAGCCAGTTTCATTGCTTCAATCGCTCCATTGTAATCACCATAAATTTCACGCAAATAAGAAACTCGTGAATAGGATCTTAGATCAGGCCGAACGCTTACCATTTTATCAGCCATCTTAACTGCATCGTTGTATTTTCCCAATTCAACATAGGCATCCGTCATAATTCCATATACTCCTGAATTATATGGATTCAATTTCATTGCTTGTTCTGCAAAAGGCAATGCATCTGCAAAATGATGTTGCGACAAAAGAACTGTTGCTTTTGAACAAAGTGCGTCTGTGTTTTCAGGTTCTTTCTTCAATACATCATCGAGAAGTTGCAACGCTGTCTTGTCATAGTATGCATGCTCACCTGAAATGCGCGACTCCTGTATATATGCAAGTGCAAGCTGAAGTTTTGCTTTTGTATTTTCAGGGTGAAGATTTATTTCATTGATCAGTCCTTGTATGGCAGCTTTTGTATTGATCCATTCGCTCGATGTTGCCATTTCACCTTGTCGCATCTTCACTTCCAGTTTCAGGTCAGGTTTTCTGAAATGTAAAATGACGGTTGTGAATCCTGCGAAGACTAATAGAAGAACAACGTAAACCTGTTTTGCTTTCATGTTGAATTTTTTTGACAACTAAAAAAGAAAGGAAGCCGGAGTATTTCATCCGACTTCCCTGTTGAATTAAATTATTTATTCACAATAAACTTAAGTGACTGAACAGTCTCATCGTTATATGACACCGTTGCGAAGTAGGTTCCTGAAGGATAATTATTCAGATCAACCTTCACTTCATACGTTCCTTCCGGTTTGTTTTCATTCAATGGAGTTGAAACCAGCTTTCCATTCACATCAAACAAACGAAGTGTTACGCGGGCTTTGTCAGCGAGACGAATCTTAAACGTGGTGCGATCTGTTGCAGGATTCGGATAGTTCTGCATGATGATGTTCGGAGAACTAAGATTCAATCCAACGTTGGTTGGCTGAATAGCGCGTTGAGCACTACCACCACTGCAACCATTATAACCGCTCCAAGGTGCTGCCACATAAGGGAAGGTAGATTGGAACGGAGCATCGTTTGCTTCAATGCCTGTTGTGTAGGTAAGTACACCAACTAAGTTCGGAGTCACAGGATTCGGACTGCCAGCAATGTAATCGTCATACCACAGACCTACTGCAGCCAATACAACTCCGCCTACTGCCTGGAGTTCGATGCGAGTTACATCGTCTTCCAGTCTTCTTCCATTAGGAAATCCATCCATGTTAGGAATGAACTGTAACGCAGTGCTTGAATTGTAAGTCGGATTTGTCAAACCGAGAACTGCTGCCTGAACAAGACCGAGTGAACTGAAGTTCGGATCTGTTCTTGGCGTTACAGGAACAGCCATGTTAAGACGAAGCATGTCACCAAACGTTGGAAGGAAATTATTGATGAATGGTTTTCCCGGTGCAAGTGGATTTCCGCCTTTACCTGTTGCTAATTGGTATGGAGGAAGATTAGGAACTCCTGTTAAGAAGATCGGAAGTAAATCTACAGAACGAGGCTGACCCGGACGCAGTAAATATTTTCCAAACAAGGTTGTGTCGAATGCGGTTCCGGCAGTTGCAGGATTTCCTAACAATCCCGCAAGCCCGTTGTGTCCGTTTCCAAAATCAAATCCTTGTAATGAATTACGTTGAATACGAAGTGCACTGAATGCAGGAACTGCTCCGCCAAACTGATCGTTATCCATATACAATGCAAGTTCAGGATTGGTAAAATATTTTTCCAACGCAGGATCTTCGTTGTAAGGTCGCAATGCATTCCAGTAATCTTTTTTTCCAACCGGCATGATCACTTCATTGGTAAGCGGCATTCCGAGACGGGAAACTTGTATCCATTTTCCGTTTGTATTTGGTTTTCCACCGTACTCATCAAGGATGGTAACTTTCTGACGACTTGCACTCGCCCACACGCCAATTACAAAATTCGGATCGAGGATATTCGCAGCTTGAGAAACATCTTTGTGATCTTTCTGCAATGTTGAAATCGGAATCTCCAAAGCAATTGCGTGAACATTCTTGCAAGCCAATCCATCTTTTGGAGCATTCACTCCGCTTCCGCCTGCACGTGTCTGACCAAGATCAAACACGCCTCCAAGATCAACGAAGAAAGGATCATCAATTGGTCCGCAGAAAATAGTTTCGCCTGTACCAGGAGTGGCTATTGCATTTTGCATCAGCGTTGCATACGGTGTGTTCAATCCAACAGGTCCGTCAATAGAACGTGGTCCGATGTTGTTCGGAGGAACGATTCCATTGGACACAATTGTTTGAAATGATTCACCTGCATTCACGCTGCGTTCACAGGTATAGGTTGTCTTTAAATTCTGTTTACCAAGACGAATGTTGAAGAATGTAGTTGGATCCTGGTTGGTCTGTCTAAACGTGAAACGATAAATGATATCGTCAGCGGTCGCATTTGTACTGTGACCGTTCTTCACATGAATTTCGTAACGGACATTTTCTCCGAAGGAATAATAATTCGGTCCGCCCTGCGGCAATTCTGCGGGAACATAATTCGCAATGATGACAACTTTGTTTGGATCTTGCGGACTTCTGAATGCATAGAGATCAGTGTTGTCAGCCAGCGGATCGTTGGCAATAAGTGGCGCTTCGCGGTGACTTGAAGCATTGAGGAATCCGTTCCTCAGGACGAAGATGCTGATTGCTACTCCTGTTAAGAATAGCGCGGTAACACGTAGTTTCCGCTTAGTAGTTTTTTTCATGATGAATTTTTTTAGGGTTTTCAGAATCACCTACGGAAGAAAAAAGGCATTGGATTTCCTAGCACCAATCTTTTTAAAATCATTTAAAAGAAAAATACTTTTAGAAAATCCGATTTCCGGTTGGTCTCGTACCTCGTGTAAACACACACATTTGAAATGATATGGAACACGAAAAATTTACCAAATGGTTTTATTTACTCCTACTCTTCTTATTGTCATCCGAAAGTTTGTCAGCACAAAATCTAACGCTGAAAGGAGCAGTATTGTCAGAAGATGCGAATCCGATTTCCGGAGCAACAGTACTTACTATTGACTAGTCTTGACAAGGTAACTTCCACAGATGCATTTGGAAAATTTTATTTCTATAATCTGAATCCCGGAAATTATTCAGTCACTATATCTTTCTTGGGATATGAAAAACATGAAACCATCATTTCATTAAAAGAAGATGTCGATTTAAAAATAAAACTCAAAAGTTGTTCTATCAATCTAACAGAAGTAACAATTACTCCCGGGAAAAATCCTTCACAACCAGAAACGATTTCTGAAGTTGACAAATTACTTCGACCTGTAAACACAGCCCAGGATTTATTGCGGCTTGTTCCGGGACTATTCATTGCGCAACATGCAGGAGGCGGAAAAGCGGAACAGATTTTTTTACGCGGATTTGATTGCGATCACGGAACAGACTTCCAAATTTCAGTTGATGGAATGCCGGTGAACATGGTCTCTCATGCGCACGGACAAGGGTATGCTGATTTTCATTTCGTGATTCCGGAAACCATTGATCGGCTAAATGTTTACAAAGGTCCGTACACAACGCGCTTCGGAGATTTCTCTACGTCAGGAACAGGAGAGTTCTTTACAAAAAATTCAATCAATAAAAACGAAGTGAAAGCTGAACTCGGAATGTTCGACTCATATCGTACGCTCGGACTATTCAATGTCCTGGATCAAAAACATCTTTTCTCAAAAGAAAAAGAAAATGCTTACGTAGCCGGAGAATATGTTTTCACGAATTCATATTTCGATCTCAAACAAAGATTCGGACGAATGAATCTCTTCGGAAAATATTCAGGCATGCTGAACAAAAATAATCTACTTGCTTTTTCCGCCTCTACATTTTCAGCGAACTGGAATGCTTCGGGTCAAATTCCCGAACGTGCCGTTGAAGAAGGCATCGTGGATCGCTTTGGAAGCATTGATCCTTCTGAAGGAGGACAAACGAATCGCACGAATGTCAATGCTGTTTTAACGACAACAACAACTGACAATTCAATTTTCAAGAATCAACTCTACTATGTCAACTATTATTTCAATCTCTACTCCGACTTTACATTCTTCTTAACGGATTCCGTTCATGGTGATGAAATCAACCAAACGGACGACAGGAATATTTTCGGTTACAACGGTTCGTATCAGAAAGATTTTTCTCTGGGAAATAAAATAGTACATGCAACAGGAGGAATCGGAACGCGAAATGATATTACAAACATTGCATTGAAACATTCGGAGAAGAGAGTTGCATTGAATACACTTGTTTCGGGAAAAGTATATCAGCAAAATTCAAATGCTTTTCTGGATTTTACACTTGAACTCAATAAGCACTTATCAGTAAACAGCGGAGTTCGTCTCGACTATTTCCTTTTTCAGTTCAACAACAAACTGAATAACTCATCTTCCGGGACAACATCCATTCTTCGTGCAAGTCCGAAACTGAATTTTTATTATTCGGTGAACGATCGTTTACAGTTTTTCCTGAAATCAGGAATCGGTTTTCATTCCAACGATGCACGCGCTGTTGTCATTAATCATATCGATAACAGTTTACCAAAAGCGTACGGATCAGAAATAGGAAGTGAATTCAAATTATCAAAACGAATTTTCGTGAATGCAGCTTTGTGGGGATTGTATTTGCAAAGTGAATTGGTGTATGTTGGCGATGAAGGAACCGTGGAAACAAATCATCCGACTCAACGATTCGGAACTGACTTCAGTATTCGCTGCCAACTAACTGATAAATTGTTTGCTGATGCGGATTTGAATTTCAGTCACGGACGATTAGTAAATGTTCCGCAAGGAGAAAATTACATTCCGCTTGCTCCAAGTCTGACAAGCACGGGAGGATTAACATTAAAACAAGACAAAGGCATCAATGTTAGTTTACGTTATCGCTTTATTGATTCGCGTCCCGCGAACGAAGACAACAGTGTTACTGCGAAAGGATATTTTCTATTGGATGCAGTGCTCAGTTACAACACATCAAAATTTGAATTTGGCATAAGTGCGGAAAACCTTTTGAATACAACGTGGAACCAGGCACAGTTTGACACGGAAAGTCGTTTACAAAACGAAGCTGTTCCCGTTTCCGAACTTCACTTTACTCCCGGCACTCCTTTCTTTCTGAAAGGAAGTGTCACCTTAAAATTTTAGCAGACAATTCTTCGCGTCTTTGCGCCTTGGCGGTTTTCTTTTACCGCTAAGAGGTAAAGGCGCGAAGTTATTTCTCGTCAATAATTAACTTAGTGATTCAATATTGAAGCATTATCAAAAAAAATATATCTTTACTCTCAAAGAAATTCTATTTTCTTTTGTAGAGAATTTTAGTTTTGACGAAACGCATTCAAATATCAGAGGAAGATCTTATCAACCTACTTGTCGCGCGCGACATGAAAGGAATGGGCATTCTCTATGATAATTATTCTGCTGCGTTGTATGGTGTGATTTCCAGGATTGTTCAGAACGATGAAATGTCGGAAGATGTATTGCAGGATGCATTCTTAAAAATCTGGAATAACTTTTCACAATACGATTCTACGAAAGGTCGTTTGTTTACATGGATGGTAAACATCGCACGAAACCAGGCAATCGACAAAGTGCGTTCGAAAGATTTTGTCAACCAGGGAAAAAACCAATCTCTTGATAAGATCGTATCTTTTGTTGATCTCAATAAAAGTTCATCATACAATCCTGATACAATCGGGCTAAAGGAAATGGTAAACAAATTAGAAACAGAATATAAACAGATCATCGACCTCATCTTTTTTGAAGGCTACTCACAATCAGAAGCCGCGGAAAAGTTGAGCATTCCGCTAGGTACGATCAAGACACGATCGCGCGCAGCAATCAGCAAACTCAGACAACAATTTGAAAGTGTGAAAAAGAATTAAATGGACGTGAAAGAATACATATCGTCAGGCATTATTGAACTCTACGTGATGAGTGCATTGTCTCCTCTTGAAATGAAAGAGGTGGAACAAATGGCAGCGTCACATCCGGAAGTTGCGGAAGAGATCAGCCGTGTACAGGAAACGCTGAACGAATATGCCGGCACACATGCACGTAATCCTCGCCCGTCATTGCGTGCGGAGATCATGAAAGCGGTTGAAAATTCTTCGAACGTAAAGACCGGAAAAGTAATTGAAATGTCTTCTCCTGCAAGAGGAACATTCCGTTTACTTGTGGCAGCTTGTCTTTTCATCATGTTGGTTAGCGGTGCAACGATCTATACATTATATTCAAGATGGAAAGACGCTGAAAATAAATATGCACTGTTGCTGGATGAAAAAAATGTACTGGCTCAGAATTACGATATGGTAAAAAATTCATACGACAAAGCATCCACCGACATGGCTGTGATGCGCAGTGAAGATGCAAAGATGATTACGCTCATGGCAACGGACAGTTCTAAGCGTTACATGGCGCGTGTTTACTGGAACCACCAAACCCATCTTGCTTTTATCGATGTGCTTTCACTTCCTGTTCCTGTAGCAGGAAAGCAATATCAATTATGGGCGCTTGCAGGCGGAAAACCGATAGATGCAGGAGTATTCACGATGGACACCACCGGAATGCACCAGATGAAAGCCATTATGGATGCTGATGCCTGGGCAGTTACGTTGGAGCCTGAAGGTGGCAGTGTGTCTCCGACACTTACGCAGATGTATTTGCTTTCGAAGAGTTGAGAGTGGTTGGTTTTTTTTAACCCAATTGTTATGCGCCATGATTGAACTGTGTCTCATTTTTTATCTTTTATGAAAATTTATACAATGGTCAGACTCCTTGCAATTCTATCATTTTCCTTATTTCTCCTTCAAGGTTGTGGACAAAGTGAAAACAATTTAAGACTCGCAAGACAACAAGACTCTTTAGATAAAATCGAAGAGGACAATAGAATGCAGATGTTCAAGAAAGAGACATTACTGAAAGAAAGTAAAAAGTTAGAAAACGACTCTTTGAGAAAAGAACTATTGTCATCTGCTTCTAAAAAAATGCGCGTTAAAGTTGATGACATGAACGAAATAACTTGGTATTTTGACAAGACTTCTCCACAGTTTGTAAATTACAATGGTTTCTTTATTTATGTTGGCTTAGGTACTGACAGAAAACCATTTTTAAAATTATCAATCCAGTATGCTGCTGATGACTGGCTTTTCATTGATAAATATATCATTAAGGTAGACGAGAAATTATATACCATTTCCGAAAATTCTTATGGCGAAATAAAAACCGATAATGGCAATGGTGGGATTTGGGAATGGTTAAGTCGGGATGTTGGAGAATCAGAACTCGAAATTATTAAGGCGGTTGCTAATGGCACGAATGTGAAAATTCGATTTGAAGGAAAACGGTACTATAAGGATAAGATGATTACTGAAGAACAAAAATTAGCTCTTAAAAACATATTAAGTTTTTACGAAAGTTTGATTTCCACTCAGTCGTAATTAAAATTCATAGATAAGCATGGCGCGTAACAACAAATTGCCACCTTCCTACTGAGGCTGACAGTTTTGTTTTTTGTCTTTGATAAACATAATAGAAGTGTAAAATAAAAAACAACTATATGTCAGAAACAAACATCAACTCACGCTTAGAAGCTTTTTGTGATGGAGTATTTGCAATCGCATTAACGTTGTTAATCATTGATGTAAAAATTCCGGCAACAACGGAAATTAAGAACACGCCTGATTTATGGCTTGCACTCAGGCATTTGGCTCCGTCTATATTTACGTTTGTGTTGAGCTTTACCATCATCCTTATTACCTGGGTGAATCATCATAACGGTTTAAAGCTTGCAGGTAAATCTTCCGCCTCCTTTATTTATGCAAATGGTTTCCTGTTGCTCACTGTTGTATTCATTCCTTTTCCCACTTCGTTGATGGGGGAATATATTCTAACAGATCATGCCGCTCCGGCAGTAATACTGTACACTTCTGTGCTAGCACTTCAAGCCATCGGCTGGATTTTAATAAGCAGGGCAGCATTAAAAAATCATTTGGCTAAAAATGAAAAAGCAATTCCGGTCATTCGTCAAAACGGGAACTACGGTTATTTTGCATTCTTCCTCTATACTCTTTTAGCGATCATCGCAATTTGGTTTCCGCTTACCATAGCCATCATTACCACCATCACCTGGATTTTTTGGCTGATCATGGGAATTAATATTAAGCATGAGTAAAACGCTCGATTTGCGACATGCGATTTGCGATTAGAAAATGTTTGAGATGAGATTTGAACAGTTCCTACATTAGAGGGAACAAGTTTTTGAGGATTCGCTCTCACAAAAAAGCCCCGCCCTTTCCGGCGGAGCTGAACTCAACACACACAAAAACAATTCTTATTTAGGCATGATCACATTGTCGATGACATACGTAACTCCGTTGCTGTCCATTACGTCTGCAATCTGAATTTTCGCATCGTTCACCATCCACTGATTTCCTTTTTTGGTGATTGTGATTTCCTGTCCCTGAACAGTTTTCAACTTCATACCATCCTTCAGGTTTTTAGAAGAGTACCTTCCCGAGACTACATGATATGTAAGAACAGAGGTCAGCTTCTCTTTATTCTCAGGTAGTAATAAATTGTCGACCGTACCTTTTGGCAATTTGTTGAATGCTTCGTTGGTCGGAGCAAACACCGTAAATGGTCCTGCACTGCTGAGTGTTTCCACAAGTCCTGCGGCCTTCACAGCTGCGACAAGTGTTGTGTGATCTTTACTATTGAGCGCATTCTCAACAATGTTTTTTGATTTCACCATCATGGCGCCACCGACCATCACACCGCTTTCTTTTTTCATTTTGTCCTGCGCATTCGCTGATGAAGCCAATACAGCCAATGCCACAGCGAAGATTGAAATTGATTTTTTTAACATGATTTTTAATTTTTAAGGGTTAGTTGTTTCGTTAATTACAAAAACCACTTACGCTGATAATCGAAGACCGGATTTTTGAGAAAGTTAAATTTTTGAAGCTCGACAGGCGATGTGCGACAGGTGATAAAAAGTCAAAAAAGCAAAAATCGCAATACGCATATCGCTCTACTCATATCCGGATAGAACGAAAGGTTCTCAACGGAGCACTGAAAAAATTATTTTCCTCCGAACATAAAATATATATTTTCCAAAACACTTGACTTTCGATTTTCCGTACCTATATATTTGACTCCGATTCTTCGACCAACTCAGGAATCGACACAGGAGTGTAAATCGCCCTCTCAACCGCTGAAGTAGCCCCACACAAGGCTGCTTTTCTTTTATCAGCACATTCCTTTTTTCCTACATTACTCTACCCAAACAACCCACAAACCACCCAACATGTTCCGCAACAGTTTAAACAAACTCGCTGTACTTGCCATCGTGTGCCTTGCTTCGTGCACAAACAGCAAAAACGAAGTCAATGTTGTTACCCGCAACTTCGAATCCGAAGTTGAATTGCAACAAAATCTTGTTTTCAATTTCGACAAGGATCTTGTTGCCGATTCTCTCCTCAATCACTGGGACACGATTCCGTACGTAAAACTTTCTCCTTCCGTACGCGGACAGTTCAAGTGGAACACAAAACGCGAGCTGATGTTTTCACCACTCATCGGTTTTCGTCCAAGTACAGATTACAAAGCCGAACTGACCAATGCGTTGCTGATGCACGGAAAAAGTTTGTACCATCTCGGTGACGATAAAATTTTTGATTTCCACACTCCTTACCTGAAGTTAGTTTCTTCCAACGGCTACTGGGCTGTGTCGGAGAAAAACCGTGGCGCTGCAGCATTGCATGTTTCTCTTACGTTCAATTACAAAGTTGATCCCGGAACACTTTCAAAAGTATTGCACCTTGCACTGAACAATTCATCGGCTGAATTTTCCGTCACCACGTCTGCAGTGAATGAAACTATCACGGCCGTGATTGACGGATTAGATAAAGATAAAATCGGTAGTCTTCCGCTGAAAGTTACTGTTGACAAAGGATTGAAGTGTGCGGAAAGTGATTACGTCACTAAAGAAAACATGGAACTCCAGATCGTTGTTCCATCACCTGACAAACTGGAGATCACACAGGCAACCGGAGAGTATGAAGGAACAGAAGGAATGATCCACGTTTTCGCCACTCAAGCCGTGGAAGAAAATAACATCAGTGCTCTTATCAAAACAGAACCGAAAGTAAAATTCACTGCTGAGACAACATCAGATGGTTTTTATTTGAAAGGTGGATTTACATCCGGGCTGAGTTATCAACTCACCGTTTCTAAAGATCTGAAGGGAGCGTTGGGCGGAACGATGGAAAAAGATTTTACACAACTCATTGCTTTCGGTGCGCTGGAACCGAACATTAGTTTTGTATCGAAGAAAGGAATTTATCTTTCTTCACAGGGAGCAAAAAATGTTGCTGTGAATATTGTAAACGTGGCTCGCGTACATGTCACGATTAAAAAGGTTTATGAAAATAATATCGTTCACTATATGCATGGCAACCGTTACCGTGATTATGAATATTACGGTGAAGATGGCGATGAAGGCGGATATTACGGCTACCGTTACAGTGATTACAACATCTATGCTTATAGCGATGTCGTCTTCGACCGTTATTACGATTCGAAGAATCTTCCGAAGTTGAATGGAGTGAGTTTGCTAAACTTATCTTTTGATGAAGAAAAAAAATTCAAAGGAATTTATCTCGTGGAAGTTGCTTCCGCTGATGCGCTTTACAAACGTGACACCAAACTCATTTCCATTTCCGACATCGGACTGATCACTAAACAATCGGATGATGAACTGTATGTCTTTGCGAATTCAATCAAGACGGCTGAACCAATGGACGGTGTTGCTGTTTCGCTGATCAGCACTAACAACCAGAATGTTTTCACAGCTACTACCAACAGCGATGGAGTTGCAGTATTCAAAAATGTAAAAGCTAAAGCTCCCGGCTTTACTATTGCCATGATCACGGCAAAAGCTTCCGGTGATTTTAATTATTTGATGTTAAGCGATTCAAGAGTGAATGATTCACGCGCAGACGTTGGCGGAAGAAGACCGAACGCTACAGGCTACATGGCTTTTCTCTATGGTGACAGGAATATTTATCGTCCGGGCGAAACGATTTACCTGAATACCATTGTACGAAATGAACAATGGGAAACGATTGGCGAAGTTCCTGTGAAAGTGAAAATGACTCTTCCGAACGGAAAAGAATACAAGAATATTCGGGGAATGCTGAACAAGCAGGGAGCATTTACAACATCCGTTCCTTTACCTGTCGCGACTGTTACCGGAACTTACATCGCTGAAGTTTATTCAGCGAACGATGTGTTGCTTACTTCGAAAGACATCAGCGTAGAAGAATTTATGCCTGACAGAATTGATGTAAAGTTGAATCTCAACAAAGAAGATTTTGACGAGAACGACACCGTCATCGCAACAGTGAATGCAATGAATCTATTTGGTCCTCCGGCTGCGAACCGTAAATACGAAGTGGAATACTCGTTGTCTTACAAATATTTTTCATCGAAAGATTTCCCGGGTTATAACTTCGGAATCAGCGGAAGAAACAATAGTGAATTCCCAAAAATACTTCGTGAAGGAAAGACGGATGACAAAGGAAATGCAAAAGAAATTTTCAAAAGCAATGATGCATACACAGACATCGGAGCGCTGGAAGGAAAAATATATGCAACTGTTTTCGATGAGACGGGAAGACCTGTTAATCGGGTAAAACGCTTTGATGTCTTCACTCAGGATGTTTTTTACGGAATCAGAATGACGGATTACTACGTGAACGCACGGGAGAACTTTGCAATCCCGTTTATTGGTGTTGACAAACACGGTAAAGCCGTGCGATCAGCCAAAGCACAGGTGCAAATCATCCGCCACGACTGGTACAGCGTAATTGAAAAAACGGAATACGGAGGTTATCATTATGTCTCCCACAAGAATGACCGAATCATGCTCGACCAGGAAATTACTCTGGGACAGAATGGTTATGTGTTGAATTATCTTCCGCGAGAGTCCGGTGACTTTGAAGTTCGCATCATGAAACCCGGTCAGGAACATTATGTCTCTTCTTATTTTTATTCTTACGGCTGGGGTTATACTCAGAACACTTCTTTCGCTGTAAACACAGAAGGAGAAGTGGAAATAAAATTCGACAAAGAGAAATACAATGTCGGTGACAATGCAACCATTTTATTCAACACACCTTTCAGCGGAAAGTTATTGGTAACGGTTGAATGCGATCATGTGATGGAATATTTCTATCTCATGACGGATAAGAAAACCGCGAAATTGAATCTCGCTGTAAAAAAAAATTATTTACCGAATGTATACATCACGGCTACGCTCTTTCGCCCGCTTGATGATGGATCAATTCCAATCACCGTTGCACACGGTTTCGCACCGATGATCGTAAACAAAGAGAGTAATAAACTTCCTGTTACCATTGTTGCGGTGGAGCAGTCGCGATCCAAGACAAAACAAACCATCACCGTAAAAACAAAACCGATGGAAGATGTTGAGATGACAGTCGCTGTAGTAGACGAAGGAATTTTGCAACTGAAAAATTACAAGACTCCTGATCCTTATGCATTCTTCTACCAGAAGAAAGCGTTGAATGTATCAGCATATGATTTGTATCAGAATCTTTTGCCGGATCTTAAATTAAAACGTTCAACTCCCGGTGGTGACGGTTATGATTTGGAGAAACGCGTGAATCCACTCACGAACAAACGTGTGAAGCTGGTTGCATTCTGGAGTGGCTTGTTGCATGCGAATGCAAGCGGTGAAGCAACTTACACCATCGACATTCCACAATTCAGCGGTGACCTTCGCATCATGGCTTGTGTGTATAAGAACAAAGCTTTCGGCAGCGGAGAAAAACATATGAAGGTTGCAGATCCGATTGTGATCAGTCCGAGCATCCCGCGTTTCTTAAGTCCGAAAGATACACTGGTGATGCCTGTTACTTTGTCGAACACATTGAATAAACCTGCACAAGCAATGGTTAATGTATCAATCACCGGAGCATTGA
>JAYTXY010000071.1:0-15404 GCA_043742705.1 Bacteroidota bacterium | reverse complement strand
TTCAAAACGGACATTGACTTTGTTGAAAGTTCAGTGTTCGACATGCTGATGCTGCAAAAGTTCCAGGAGTTCAAAGATGTGAGTGCCGTTGAACGCGACCTGAGAAGAAATTACCGCAAGCTGATCAGCACGCTTGACTTCCGGTTGATGTACAACTAATCAAATTGAAGATTGAAAATTGAATAGTGAATAATCTTAACCCTTTTTAATATTCAATCTTCCATTTTAAATATTCAATGACAAGATCCGTTCACATCAAAGTCCACGGTATCGTCCAGGGAGTTTTCTTCAGAAAGTTTACGCAACGAAAGGCAAATGAGCTTGGAGTAAAAGGCTGGGTTCGTAACAGCAATGACGGATCTGTTGAAATGGAAGCCGAAGCAAGCCCCGAAACACTGATCTCTTTTATCAATTGGTGTCATCAAGGTCCGGATCGGGCTGTTGTTAATAAAGTGGATGTCACTGAATCATCATTCAAAAATTTTACTTCTTTTGAAATCAGAAGGTGAGAAGAAAAAGCAAGCTGAAAACAAATTCATCTTTACGTTCTTTGCGCCTTCGCGCGAAACTTTTTTATCAAACGAACTTACATAGTTGAGTACCATTAAAAAACTTGCAGGGCAGACTGCAACTTACGGATTAAGCAGCATTCTTGGACGCCTGCTGAATTACCTTCTTGTTCCGCTTTACACCCGCGTGTTTCATGCCGGAGAATACGGTGTTGTTACAGAAGTGTATGCCTATGTTTCCTTTCTCAACATCGTTTTCACATACGGATTGGAAACTGCTTACTTCCGTTACTTCCAGTCTGAAAAAGGAAATCCGAAAGTATATTCCACCACACTGATCTCCATTCTTGCCAGTTCTTTTTTACTCGCATTATTTATCATTCTTTTTTCTTCAGACATAGCGAACTGGATGAATGCGTCAGAGCATTCGACTGCGATGAAGCCGAATTATCTTTTGTGTTTTGCAGGAGTACTTGCCTTTGATGCAATTGCTGCAATTCCGTTTGCACGACTGCGACAGGAAAACAAAGCAAGACGTTTTGTTTCACTGAAGTTGCTGTGGATCTTGATCAACGTCGGACTGAATCTATTTTTCCTTGTCATCTGTCCGAAGTTGATGAACGGATCTTATCACGATCTGATCAGCAAAATCTACGATCCGTCAATTGGCGTCGGCTATGTTTTCATCTCTAACCTGGTCGCCAGCGCTGTTGTCCTACTGTTGCTCTCTCCTGAATTATTTAAGATCCGCTATCAATTTGACAAGACTCTTTGGAAAAGCATGATCATCTATTCGCTTCCCTTGATGGTAGCCGGCTTTGCAGGCATGATCAACGAAACATTCGACCGTATTTTATTGCCGCGATTGGTTGCTGACAAATCAACTGCCTTGATACAAAACGGAATTTACGGTGCCTGCTATAAGCTATCCATCCTGATGACATTGTTTACGCAGACATTTCGTTATGCAGCGGAACCATTTTTCTTTTCTCATGCTTCAAATGAAAATGCAAAAGAAACGTATGCGAAGGTGATGCATTACTTTGTACTCTCCTGCTCTTTTATTTTTCTGTGTGTGATGATGTACATTGATGTCGTGAAATATTTTATCGGTGAAGAATATCGTGTCGGAATAAAAATTGTTCCGATCCTGTTGTTGGCCAATCTTTGCATCGGTGTTTATTATAACCTTTCCATCTGGTATCGGCTGACCGGTCAAACACGATGGGGAGCATGGATTGCCGTGATCGGTGCAATCCTTACCCTTGCTTTAAATTTCTGGCTGATTCCAATCATGGGTTACATGGGCGCTGCATGGACGACACTGATTTGTTATGCCAGCATGATGCTGATTTCATACGTGGGCGGAAGAAAATATTATCACGTACACTATAACATCAAGTCTTTTGTGCTTTATGTTTCATCCGCTGTGCTTTTGTATCTTCTCAGTGATTTTATCCGGCAGCATTTTCAATACACGGAAAAGTGGATGCTCGTGATTAATTCATTCTTCGTATTGGTTTTCCTGTTCATTGCTTTCCTCTATGAAAGAGGCAAAAATTCATACCTTCGCATGCTTCTTTTTAAAGGACGGGAAACGAAGGGCGAGAAACGAAATTGATACTTAATCATTCTTAGAATCGGTGTAATCCATTACCATGAAAGTTAGAATCATCAATAAATCAAATCACCAACTGCCTGCGTACGAAACAAATCATTCTGCAGGAATGGATCTGCGTGCAAACCTTGATCAGCCTGTTGTTTTGAAACCACTCGAACGAGCCATGATTCCAACCGGTTTGTTTATTGAGTTGCCCGGAGGATACGAAGCACAGATTCGTCCGCGCAGCGGGTTGGCTGCGAAAAAGGGAATCACAGTATTGAATTCTCCCGGGACTGTTGACGCGGATTACCGTGGTGAGATTAAAGTAATTCTCGTGAATTTATCTTCTGAAAATTTTGCAATTGAAAACGGTGAACGTATTGCACAAATGATTGTCGCATCGCATGAGCGAGTTGAATGGATGGCGACTGAAGAATTAATGGAAACAGAACGAGGAGCCGGAGGATTCGGCTCTACCGGAGTTAAATAGATTTGATGCTGTGCCGATTTGAGAATTTGCTAATGGTTTAGTGACTCTTCATTATCAAATCAGCACATTATCAAATTATCAAATTATAAAACATGAAGATAATCGTACCAATGGCAGGAGCAGGAAAGCGTATGCGACCGCATACATTAACTGTTCCGAAACCATTGATTCCCGTTGCAGGAAAACCAATCGTGCAATGGCTGGTGGAAGACATCATCAAGGTCTGCAAAGAAAAAGTGACGGACATCGCTTTTGTAATCGGTGACTTCGGAGAGGAAGCAGAAAAAAACTTACTCAACATTGCGGAAAAGCTCGGAGCCAAAGGAAGCATTTCTTACCAGGATGAACCATTGGGAACAGCTCATGCAATATTGTGTGCAGGTGATGCGTTAAAAGGAAAAGTGATCGTGGCTTTTGCAGACACATTATTCCGTGCGGATTTTACCATGGACGAAGAAAAAGACGGCATCATCTGGGTAAATAAAATAGATGATCCGAAAATGTTTGGCGTAGTGAAAGTGAATTCAGAAAATATCATCACAGATTTTATTGAGAAACCACAAACCTTCATATCCGATTTGGCGATCATCGGCATTTATTATTTCAAAGATGGAGAATACCTGCGGAAAGAAATGCAATACCTTGTTGACAACAACCTGAAAGAAAAAGGAGAGTTCCAGCTTACGAACGCAATGGAAAACATGAAGAACAAGGGAACTAAATTCAGTCCGGGTAAAGTCATTGAATGGCTCGACTGCGGAAATAAAGATGCAACGGTGTATACAAACAAACGCATTCTTGAAATAAACAAAGACGAAAAAATGATTGCGTCAAGTGTGAAGAATGAAAACTCAGTTATTATACAACCGTGCTACATCGGGGAAAATGTAACGTTGAAAAATTCAATCGTTGGTCCGCATGTATCCGTTGGCGCGAATTCAAAAATTGAAAACTCTGTGATCACGAACAGCATCATCCAGACAAATTCTTCGCTGTCGAATGCGGTGCTTGATAATTCCATGATCGGAAATTTTGTGGCGTATAAAAATGTACCCGAAGAGTTAAGCATTGGAGACTATTCCACTCATTCATAAATCAACTCAATGAAATTTAAAATCACGGTTGTTCTTTTTTGCGCGTCTCTTTTGGTTGCGTGCAAAAGTTCACAGCCAACAGCAGCAGGAACAACTTCCGGTTCTTCGAAACAGCAGCTCTCCGGAAGTGAGCGAGCCAATGTGACGTATCTTTTTTACAATGCCAACAAGGAAAAAATTCTTGGCAACATGAACAATGCTGCCGAACTTTTCTCAGACGTTATCCGCAAAGATCCCGGGAATCATGCTGCTATGTATGAGTTGGCAAACATTTATGCTGATCAGAAAAAATATCCCGATGCGCTGTTCTTTATCAAGAGTGCATATAAACTTGATCCGAAAAATTTATGGTATGCATTGTCGCTGTCGGAAATTTACCAGAAGAATAAAAAATTCAGCGAAGCAGCGGAGATACTTGAACAGCTCGTGAAAAATTATCCTGATCGTGTGGATTTTTATTTTGAATGGGCAACAGCACTCATCTTTGCCGACAAGTCGAATGACGCGGTAAAAGTGTACGACAAGTTGGAAGAAAAAATCGGTTTGACAAAGGAAGTTACTATTCAGAAATCGAGACTATATCAGCGTTTAGGAAAGAATGATAAAGCCATTGCTGAATTACAACGATACATTGATGCCAACCCGAAAGATGCACAGGCTTACGGTATGCTTGCAGAGATTTATCAGAACATGGGTGACAAGCAAAAAGCTCTTGACACATACCAGAAGGTGCTTGATGTAGATCCGGATAATCCATACATCCATCTTTCTCTTGCTGACTTTTACCGTAGCACAGGTGAAAAAGAAAAATCAGTTTCGGAGTTGAAGCTGGCGTTTACCAACAAAGAACTTGATGTAGAAACGAAAATCAGTATCCTCAGTTCTTACTTTGCTTTGCTTGAATTACACCCTGAGTTAAAAGGCCAGGCGATCGAATTGTGTCAGCTGCTGCTTACTGCTCATCCGATGGAATCGCGCGTTCATGCTGTGTATGCTGATTTTCTTAACCAGGACAAGCAATATTCGAAAGCACGAGATGAGTACCGTGAGGCAAAAAAATTAGGATCCAAAGAATTTGTAGTGATCCAGCAAATACTTTTTTTGGACTCGCAGCTACAGAGCTGGGATACATTGCTCACAGAAAGTGAAGATGCAATGGCAACTTTTCCTGATCAGCCACTGGTTTATTTTTTCAGCGGTGTTGCAAACTCTCAAAAGAAAAAATATGCAGAAGCAATACAGTCATTCACAACCGGAGCAAAGCTTGTTGTCGATAATAAACCTTTGGAAACACAATTTTATGCAAACCTTGGTGATGCATACAACGAGCTGAAAAATTTTACAAAGTCTGATGAAAATTATGACAAGGCTCTTGCTGTTGAACCCAAGAGTGAATATGTACTGAATAACTACGCTTATTATTTATCACTGCGAGGTGAAAATCTTGAGAAAGCAGAAGCGATGTCTAAGTTGTCGAATGAACTGAAACCGAAGTCTGCAACGTTCGAAGACACGTACGGATGGATCATGTACAAGCAGGGCAAATACAAAGAGGCAAAAATCTGGATTGAGAAAGCACTTGAAGACGATACCGACAAAAGTGCCACCTTATTCGAACATTACGGGGATGTGTTGTACAAAAATAGCGACACGCAAAAGGCGCTGGAATACTGGCAGAAAGCCAAAGATGCCGGTGAAGGCGGATCTGAATTCCTTGACAAAAAAATTCTGGAAAAAAAATTACCGGATTAAATGACCGCTTCCACGAAATTTTTTCACACACGTTTTCTTTTCTTCTCTTTTCTTGCAGGCTTTGCGCTTCTCACATTTTCTTCCTGCAAAACCAGTAAAAAAATTGTTGCTGCTGCTCCGCTCAAACTACGTGGAGCCGATGTGATTGAAGTCTTTGACTCCGTGTTGGCTCATCAGTTTTCGTTTGAATGGCTCACACTAAAAGCATCTGTTGATTACACAGCACAAAATGCTACCGACTCGTTTGATGTAAACATGCGCATCCGGAAAGACAGTGCCATATGGCTTTCTATCACACCGTTGCTTGGAATTGAAGCAGTGCGGGTACTTGTGACACACGACAGCATGCAGATTTTAGATCGTCTTCATAAAACATACACCGTTCACGACTTCGATTATCTCGAAGATTTGCTGAAGACAAAACTCAATTTTGAAATCATGCAGGCGGTGATTGTCGGGAATTATTTTCCGTACCTGAAAAATGAAAAACTAAAATCTGTTTATGAAGAAGATTCATGCCTGATTGTAAGCACGCTGAATAAACGGAAACTGCGAAGAGCACTTGAAGACAAAGACCCGAACAAACCCATCATTCAGGATTTCTGGATCAACTCAAATTACAAGATCACGAAATCGCGGATGGAAGATGACAAGCTCAACCGTTCGCTGGAAGCAGTTTACAGCGACTTTACGGAAGCCGGATCAAAGTTGATTCCGAATAAAATTTTCGTCAACATCATCTCTTCAAACCCTGCAAGCATTAACGTTGAGTATTCAAAAATTACGGTGGATGAGCCTACCACTTTGCCTTTTACAGTTCCGGAGAAGTACACTCGAAAGTGACGCAGGAAGACTTGCTGATCGCGAAACCTTATCCGCCCGTTCCTGTTAAAAACTTCTGAGAGCAAGGCTGTAAACAAGAGATCTTTGTCAGGAATTTCACACATTCAATAATCCAATACTTCATTCGTTTTTATCGCGTCATGAACAGCCGCTCATTTTATTCTTCGTTCAAACATCAAATTTATATTTTGATGCTGACGTTTTTTATGTGTTCATGCTTTCCTGCTTTTGCGCAGACAAAAAAAGAACTGGAGAAGAAAAAAGAGCAGCTCCGCAAAGACATTGAATACACCAACCAGTTGCTGAATCAAACCAAGAAAAATAAATCCACATCGCTTAACCAGCTCATCACGCTCAATAAAAAAATCTCCTACCGTAGTGAACTGATTAACACCATCAGTTATGAAATCAACGGGCTTGACAATTCGATCGGAGGAATCAACCATCATGTAGATTCACTGGAGAACAGGATGACTGAACTGAAAAAGCAATATGCGCGGATGATTTATTTCGCCTACAAAAATCAAACGGATTACTCGCGGCTGTCTTTTATTTTTTCAGCGAAGGATTTCAACCAGGCATTCAAGCGCGTAAAATATTTACAGCAACTGAGTACATACCGTGTACAGCAACGCAACCTGATTGCGCAAACACAGGATTCGCTTTCCGTACGCAAACGAGAGCTGTTGGGTGTGCGTACAGATAAAACTCACCTGTTAACTTCACAGGAGAAAGAGAAGAAAAATCTTGACAAAGAAAAAAAGGAACAGGTTTTCGCGTTGAACAATCTCACTTCACGGGAAAAAAAATTGCGTAGTGATATTAAAGAAAAACAGAAGCAGGAAGAAAAACTCAGCCGTTCCATTGAAGATATCATCCGGAAAGAAATTGAATCTGCGAAACTTGTCGCAAGGAAAAAATCAACCTCCACGCTAACCGCCAGTGCAAGCAAAAAGTCAGAAGTGATGAGTTCAGCCGCTGCACTTACATCAACACCGGAAGCATTGAAGCTGAGTAATGATTTTGCAAGTAACCGAGGCAAACTGCCGTGGCCTGTTGACCAGGGATTTATCAGCAGCACATTTGGACGACATTCTCACCCGCTGTGGAAAGATGTTGTAGTGAATAATAATGGTGTGGACATCAATTCGCAAAAAGGAGCAAGGGCAAGAGCAATCTTTGACGGGAAAGTTCTGCGTGTAATTATGGTCGTGGATAAATATGCCGTGCTTGTTCAACACGGGGAATATTTCACGCTCTATTCAAACCTGAGAGATGTGTCTGTAAAGCCGGGTGACCGGGTAAGCACCAAGCAGTCTTTGGGTATTGTGCAGACGGACGATGATGACGGCAAGACAGAAGTCCACCTTGAAATCTGGAAAGGAAGCAATAAGATGGATCCTGAAAACTGGATCATGGCAAGGAGATAAACTGTTTCGGTTTAAAATTGTGCCGTTCATGAACCGAAAGGTTGAAACGCTGAACCTTCAACCTATTTTTATACATTTGCAGCGTAAGTCTTTTAACGACTGAATAAATAACACAACATGACTCTCAGCATTCTTCTCGGCATTCTTGGCGGACAAGAAGTTATTATTATTGCTATCCTGGTGCTTTTATTATTCGGAGGGAAAAAAATTCCTGAATTAATGAAAGGACTTGGCAAAGGAATCAAGGAATTCAAAGACGCTAAAGATGGCGTTGATGATAAAAAAGAAGACGAAAAGAAGTAATTTTTTCAGGATCATTCTGATTATTTCGTGGACCTGATCCGGAGTATTTCTTTCAATGGAATTTTTTCATGGTCGTGATCTTCCGAAAGAATCTTTGCATCGTTATTCGCCAACATCTCTGTGAGTTTTCTTCCCTTCTGAACACCAACGAAATAGACATCACGTAGCGGTTCGAGGGACGCTCTGTCCTGCATATCAATAAACAACCAGCCAACCTTGCGTTTATTATTTTTCAAATACAACGTGGCAATTTTATTCAGGTGTGGTTCGATCTCTTCAAATTTCATTTGTTGTTGATTAGAAATACTTTATAAATTACTGATGCAATTTTTTCTTCGATTAATTCTTCCGCCTGACGATTTTTCTTTTTGCCTTCCAGCGATGCGGTAATGTCGATACGCGTAAGTATGCCGTCCATACTAGACAACTCAAACACAATGTGTTTCGGTGTCCGGTACCATTTACCGTCTTTATAAGCCACCAGCACTTTTCTTTGTTCATCAAAATTTTCAATCAGGAAACCGTGCTTTATGAGCAAGTTTTTTAATTTATTGATGACTTCTGATAATGAATACCTGAGTAAAGCTGTTTCCATAGTTTTATTTTAAGCATGACAATTTCATCCTGTGAAAGCGAAAGCGCTTCGCATTAGTGGTAAGCCAATAAATTGTGTGGTGTGTGTACTTCGAACTGCTGTTGGTGTAAGGTCAGCAGTGCGTTGTGGCAGAAAGACAATACAATAATATGAGCGTGATTGCCTTTTGTCTAACTATTTCGGCAAAAACATCAATTCTTTCTATGAACAGCTCAAAGGATGGGGTCAACGAGACCAGTCAATGAGTTGACCCGCGCCTTTACCGCCTGCTTTATGGCTTTGTCCAAACACAAGGGTATGTATACCAATACTCATAAAAACGTACTCATCATGCTATATCCTAAATGACATGCTTATCTTTTTATCGTTTTCTTATGATTTGTAAGAAAAAAGGGGATTTTTCCCAACTTCACAACCACTTCATCGTTAAATTGAAAAGCTTTCAACAAATAGTTTATTTTTGCCGTTAATCGGTATTAAATCTATGTAGGAATCGAAAACTACTGAAAATTAAAATGAAAAGATTTTTATCAAAAATTCGAAATACATCCTTGTTACTTGCAGTGATGTGTTTTTTTTATGGGACTGTAAATGCCCAGGAAGAAACCACCACTACTCAGACAACGGTTTCGTCAACTTACGACCCGATCGCAGCAATGCTCGATAGTCTCGTGAATCTGAATTATATACAGCGATTAAACTTTGCTTCTGCAGGAAGTGTGAAGGATAATAGTTTCAAACCTTATGAAATTCCTGTGTATGCTGATGATATCTACAGCAAACGAATTCAAAAAATTCAAACGCCTATTCCTCTTGCATTTAACTCGCAGGTAAAAGAATACATTGATCTATATTCTGTACGTAAACGTGGATTGACTGAACGCGTAATGGGATTGGCGAATCTGTATTTTCCGATGTATGAGCAAGTTCTTGATCAACAAGGCTTACCGCTGGAGTTTAAATATCTTTCCATTGTTGAATCTGCATTGAATCCAATGGCTGTTTCACGATGCGGAGCTACTGGCTTATGGCAGTTCATGTACGGAACAGGGAAACTTTACAATCTGAAAGTGAATTCATTTATTGATGAGCGAAAAGATCCTTTAAAGTCGACCACTGCCGCTTGCCAGTATTTCAAAAACATGTATGACATTTACCATGACTGGCTTCTTGTTATTGCAGCATACAATTGCGGAGCAGGAAATGTCAACAAAGCAATTGCTCGTTCGGGAGGCAAAACAAATTTTTGGGACATCAGTCCTTATTTACCGAGAGAGACAAGAGGTTATGTTCCGGCATTTATTGCTGTTACTTATTTGATGAATTATCCTTCTGAACATAACCTCACAGCCGTTCCTCCCGTCATCAGTTATTTTGAAGCGGACACGGTGATGGTTGATCAAAAAATTTCGCTGCGTGAAATTGCAGATGCAACCGGATTGCCTGTTGATCTGCTGAGTTACCTGAATCCTGTTTATAAAAAAGGAATTATTCCTGACGGAGATGAATCGTATGCATTGCGATTACCTTCAAATAAAATCAATACGTATCTCACAAACCTGGAAAACATTTTCAAATCTTCCGAGCCTGATGCTACAGCGATGGTGACAGAAGAAGATGGTTCACCGATAGATCCTACAACGTATGTGAGCAAAGTGGTGAAGAAATACCACACCGTTAAAAGAGGAGAACATCTTTCAACCATTGCAAATCGTTACTGTTGTACTTCGACAGATATCAAACGATGGAATAAACTGAGAAGTACGAAGATACATTCAGGACAAAAACTATTGGTGTTTGTTACGAGCAAACAAAAAGTTGAACCAAGAGCTGCTGTTGAAACAACTACTTCAGTGCTGACTGCTTTGAATAAAACTTCAAAAAAGGAAGACAGTAGCGCGACAGTAACTAAAACAGATGGAACATCTGATTCCGTTGTTTCAAAGAGCGACAGCAAAATCACCGGTTCTGTATCTCCACGAACCAAGACATCAATCCAAAATTCAAAATTCGTGTACCACATTGTTCAGCCGGGCGATACCCTTTGGAACATCGCTAAACGTTACGAAGGCGTTACCGTTGAAGAACTTAAGTCAATCAATCGACTGAGCTCGAATCAGCTTAAACCGGGCACGAAACTGAAAGTGATCATCGCAGGGTAATTACACTTTTAAAATATTCTTTTGAAAGCATCTGCCTTTGGTTAGATGCTTTTTTCATTTTCCCTTAATCATCAAGCTACGGAGATTTTTTTTACATTTGAAAAAAAGAATTCAAACCTCCATCAACGATGAAAAAAATTGTCTACGCACTTCTCTTACTTGCAATTTCAGGAAGCCTTTCTGCACAAATTCCAAATAACTTATTTGAAAGCTGGATTAATGTTGGTGCTTACGACTCACTTCAATTTTGGTCCACTCCGAATTTTATTGCTCCTACCTCTGCTTCCAAAGAGCAGATTGATATTCAAAGCGGAGCCATTTCATTAAAGCTGACCACTTCATCTTATTTAGGAGCGTCTGTGCCGGGAGCCGCTTCAACCGGAGGATTTATACAAAACGGTTTATCTATTGACTTATCAAAAGGCGGACAACCTGATAACGTGAGGCATACTACCTTAAACGGTTATTATAAATACAATGCAATTGGAGGCGCGACAGGTACGATTGAAGTTGTGCTGTTTAAAAGAAACGGATCAGTGCGTGATACGGTTGCCTCAGGAATCCAAGTGATAAATAACACACCGAACTACACGGCTTTTTCAATTCCGCTCGTTTATAAAAGCTTCAACGCACCAGACTCATCTATTGTATATTTCCAATCCAGCGGAAGAGCAACGTCTGATCTTTTTAATGGCGCTACGATTGGCAGTTCGCTTTATATCGACAGCGTTTACTTCCAGGGAATCACAACAGGTATCAACAACATTTCTGCTGATCCTTTTTCTGTACGCGCATATCCAAATCCTGCACGGGAATTCGTGACCGTTGAAACAACAAGAAAAATTTCTGCTAAGACTTCTATTTCCATTCTCGACATTCATGGAAAAGTGGTTGAAACAATTCCGATGACAGACGAGAAACAACGGATTGACATCAGCGCACTCAGTAGCGGAAATTATTTTTACAACCTCGTTGACGAAAAAAATAAAATTCTTGGATCGGGAAAATTTTCGGTGAGTAAGTGAGATTGACGACTGTGTCATTTTATCATTGACGATTGATTGATCGTCTTCCTTTTACTTCTCCACTATTGTCATCCCGGAGGGATCTTTTTGATTAATAGAAAGAAGAGAGAGGAAAATGCAACTGAATCCTTATTTCTTAAAAAGCAAATCATAAAGCTCACCTACTGCAACTTCAGCTTTCTCATTATACATTTTAATTGCTTTATCGTTTGCCTTTTGATAACCTGAATCCTGTCCGTTTATATTGTTAGAAAAATGCGGATTGAATTCGTCAAGCATTGGGAAAATGGAATTGAAGACTACTTTCTCATCAGCTTTTGAAGAAATAGTATCAACAGAAACCGAATTCTCTTGAGCACTTGCTGACTCCATGTGATAGGCATAGTCCAGCAAACCGTATTTATTGATTTCATAATGGTAAAATTCTCCTGACTTACCATTTTTGAAATGCTCCTCATCAAAACACAAATGAAGTAAAGAGTCATTCGTTGTAAAACTTAAAATCATAAACAATGTATCATCTATGCTATTCTCTTCTCTAATAATCCTATATTGAAAGTTCCGATAAACAGAATCTGAATCGAAAGAATCAATTTTACCAATTACAACCGGCAAAGGAGTTCCACTCATCAATCGTTCTCTCACTCTATTTATTTTTTCTCTTAGCTCATTCTCCGGCTTGGCTGGTGAACAATTTGACAAGACAAGTAAAAGAAAAAGTGAAATGTATTTGAATAAATTTTTCATGCTTATCATCAGAAACATTTATACCTCCTCCTGTGAGGAATAATCTTCCCGGGAAAGATAATTCGGATAACGAACAATATGAAGATCCCGGACTTTTTCAATAAGTTTTTTTCGAAGCTCATCAATGTTCGTCTTGTTGGTTGCTGAAATAAAAACAACCGTTCCGTTAATTTTCGAGATCCACGATTTCTTTAAATCCTCCAATGACATGTTTTCCTTTTTCATTGGAGTGAGGTCATCTTCTTCCTTCGGAATGTGATGGTAAGCATCCATCTTATTGAACACAATCAGTGAAGGTTTATCGGATGCTTTGATATCAACCAATGTCTGATTCACTACGTTAATCTGGTCTTCAAAATTCGGATGAGAAATATCCACCACATGAATGAGAATATCCGCTTCGCGAACTTCATCGAGCGTTGACTTGAACGATTCAATCAGATCATGCGGAAGCTTACGGATGAAACCAACTGTATCAGAAAGAAGAAACGGAATGTTGTCGAAAACAATTTTCCTTACAGTCGTATCGAGTGTTGCGAACAATTTATTTTCTGCAAACACATCACTCTTGCTCAACAAATTCATCAACGTTGATTTTCCGACATTTGTATAACCTACCAGTGCGACACGAATCATTTCACCGCGTTGTTTCCGTTGCGTGGCGCTTTGTTTTTCAATTTTCTTTAATTGCTCTTTTAACTTCGCAAGTTTGTCTCGGATGATTCGTCTGTCTGTTTCGATTTCCGATTCACCAGGACCACGCATACCAATTCCGCCCCGCTGCTTTTCAAGGTGAGTCCACATTCGTGTGAGTCGCGGAAGCAAATACTGATATTGCGCCAATTCAACCTGTGCTTTTGACTGAGCGGAACGTGCACGCTTTGCAAAAATATCGAGGATGAGGTTGTTGCGATCGAGCACACGGCATTCGAGAACTTTCTCAATGTTACGAATCTGTGATCCGCTTAACTCATCATCAAAAATCGCGATGTCAGTCTTGTTCGCTTTGATAAATTCTTTGACTTCATTCAGCTTTCCGCTTCCGATAAATGTTTTTGAATCAGGATGATCCAGTCTTTGAATAAACCTTTTCACGGTTTTAGCACCGGCTGTCTCAGCGAGAAACGCCAGTTCATCCATGTATTCACGCAACTGGTTTTCGGTTTGTTCCCTATGAACAAGACCAATCAAGACACACGTTTCGTTCTTTTTTCCTGTTGGAAGAGAAGGCTGTTTCACAATTGAAAGTTGGAGGTTATCTAAAAATTAAAAATTGAATTGACGTACACATATTCATCCGGCACATTATCAAATTTGCACATCATCAAATCAGCACATTGATTTATTTTCCTCGCAAAGTCAGAATGTATGCAGCAGTAGCGTTCACTTCCTCATCACTCAATGTTCCATTGAAAGTCGGCATTTTGCCTTTGCTGCCTTCTTTGATCATTTGTTGAATCCGTGAAGCATCCCGAGACGATGCTGAAAGATCGCTTGCATCACGGTATGATTTCTTTCCATCCAATCCGTGACACATGGAGCAATTAGCAGCGTAGGTTTTTAGACCAAGTTGCGAAGCGTCATCAGCATTTCCATTGATTACAACCGTGGAAGGAATAAACGGTTTGTTCTTTGACATTTCAGCAAGTCCGTACGCAGCAAGTATTAACACAAATGAAATCAACGCCAATGCTTTGTTCTGCTTTTTGAATCCGACAACTGCCAGCGGAACAGAGATCAATACGCAAGCTAGTTTGATGATTTGAAAAAACTTAATCGCGCCAAGCAGAAAGAACAGCCAGATTCCCGTTACCAGAAAAAGTGTGCTCACAATCATTTCAATCACACGCGTAGCTTTGGTAAATTTTTGAAGCGCTGTGGAACTCGTGAACAGCAAAATTGTCTTGATGAAATAAATCAGCAGAAATATGGTGACGACAATTACATGTATCGAGGCGAGTAGGATTGAATTCATAGAATAGGTTTAAGCGATCAAAAGTACTGAATTCCTCTTTCAATTGACGGTATCATTGTTTTGATACTCCACTATCAGAGTCTACGAATTACGAATTAATACTAATATACGAATCCTGTCATATTCGTAAATTCGTAACGATTAGTAATTCGTAGATAAAATACTGAGGCATAAAGCGAAATACTACCTTAATTTTTGTTAACTTTTTTATTCTCAAAGTTTTTTTACATTCGTCAGTCTTAAAAAATTCAGAATGAAAGAATATTTTTTACTCTTAACGTTTGCGGGCATTTTTCTCTCACAGGAAAGCAAATCACAGGCAACATTTCCGGTGAACGGCTCCACCGATCCGAAACACATCACGTATGCCTTTGTCAACGCGAAAATTTTTGTCGACTATAAAACTGTTCTTGATTCCGCCACATTGATTGTGCGTGACGGACGAATTTCCGATGCAGGAAAAGGGCTGAAAACCCCTGCTGACGCTGTGATCTACGATCTCAAAGGAAAATACATCTACCCTTCTTTCATTGATATTTTTTCCGATTACGGTTTACCTGAAACGAAAAGAGCTCCCGGCGGAGATGGTCCACCGCAGTTTTTATCAAACACAAAAGGCGCCTACAACTGGAACCAGGCAATTCGTCCGGAACAGGATGCGTATAAAAATTTTTCCGTTGACTCAAAAAAAGCAGAAGAGTTACGCAAACTCGGATTTGGTTCGGTGAATGCACTCATCAAGGATGGAATCGCTCGCGGAACTTCGACACTGGTCATGTTAGGAGAAGGAAAAGAAAACGACCTTGTGATCAAAGACCGCGCTGCTGCAGGTTATTCGTTTGACAAAGGTTCTTCCACACAAGACTATCCCGGCTC
>JAYTXY010000070.1:0-5805 GCA_043742705.1 Bacteroidota bacterium | reverse complement strand
TAAATATTAAAATCGGGCAAGCAGTTGCGCCGGGAATGACTGCCATTCGCGTAGTCAATCTTTCGAATCTGAAAGTGAAAGGTGAGATCGCTGAATCCTATATCTCAAAAGTGAAACACGGAAACGATGTCATTTTATTTTTTCCGGATATAAATAAAGAAATTAAAGCGAAGCTTGATTATTCAGGACAGGTAGTGAATGCTCTCAACAGAACGTTTAACGTGGAAGTAAGATTGACTCCGAAAGACGGAGATTTTCGTCCTAATCAAGTGGTCGTGTTGAAGATTGCAGATTATGCAGCTGACAATTCATTTGTAGTTCCTGTTGGAGCCGTGCAAAAATCAACGGCTGGTGAATTTGTTTATGTAGCCGAAAACGTCAATGGTAAAACGGTTGCAAAAAGAAAAATTGTTGTTTCCGGACTTATCTACAATGGCACCGCTGAAATTAAAAGCGGATTAGTTCAGGGAGATAAAGTGATCACAATCGGATATCAGAATGTCATCGAAGGTGATGCGATTAAACTATAAATATTAAACGTTAATCGTTATCAGTTATACGATTACAGAGTATTTAAAATGAAATGTGACTATGAAAAAGTTTACAAATAATTTAGTTGATCAATACACAAACCATGTCTTTTAAATCGTTTGAAGAATTGGAATGCTGGAAAGCATGTAGAGAAGTACAAAGTTTTCTCAGGCCTGTTATTAAAAAAATGCCACCTGAAGAAAAATTTGATCTGACGGATAATATAAAAAGAGCTGTGCGCTCGTCCTCCAGGAATATTGCAGAAGGTTTTGGAAGATATAGCTACCAGGAAAATATTAGGTTCTGCATTATTGCAAGAGGATCATTGCATGAAGTAATTGATGATCTGATAACATGTAAAGAAGAATCTTTCATTAACATGGAAGAATACAATACTGGAAGAAAACTAATAGATAAGGCTATTGCGCTCCTCAATGGCTATATTAATTACTTAGAGAGAGCTAAAAATAAGGCATCAACGATCGCTGAAGACCAGGAATCGTATAACGTATAACCTTTAACGTATAATTTTTAAAGTATGCAAGACACAAACAAAGAATTCAAGCCATCAAGCTGGGCTATTAATAATCGCACTGCTGTATTTTTCCTTACTACTCTTCTTGTTATTGTAGGATGGATCACTTACAATGCCTTGCCGAAAGAAAGTTTTCCTGATATCTCTCTTCCTAATATTTATGTGAGTGTTTTATACCCGGGAACTTCACCAAAGGATATGGAGAACCTGGTTGTCCGTCCGATTGAAAAACAATGCAAAGGAATTACAGGAGTAAAAAAGATAAAGAGTAATTCTCTCCAGGATTATTGTAACGTAATTATCGAATTTAACAGTGATGTAAAAACTGATGAGGCGAAATTACTGGTGAAAGATGCTGTTGATAAAGCAAGAACAGATCTTCCGCAGGATCTTCCAAATGATCCACAAATTATGGAGATCAACTTTGCCGAGCTTCCGATCATGTATGTCAATATTTCGGGTGACTATGATCTCAACAAGCTGAAAAAATATGCGGATGAAACCAAGGAGCAATTGGAAAGCATGAAAGAAGTGAAACAGGTTGATCTGATCGGTGCGTTGGAGAGAGAAATACAGATTAACGTTGACATGCTTAAACTGCAGGGAGCGCGTCTTTCTATGTATGATATTTATACTGCCGTAAAAAATGAGAACGCTACAATTCCGGGCGGAACAGTAAACATGGACGGAGTAAGACGTTCATTGAGTGTAACGGGCGAATTTAAATCAGCAGATCAAATTGGCAATATCGTTATCAATTCAATTGACGGAAAACCGGTTTACCTGAAAGATATTGCTGAAGTTGTTGACTCCCACAAAGAACAGGAATCATACGCTCGCCTCAATCACAAAAATGTAATCACATTAAGTATTGTAAAGCGTAAAGGAGAAAACCTGATTGACGCTTCCGATAAAATTGTCTCACTCGTGGATGATTTGAAAGCTCATTCATGGCCGAAAGATGTAAACGTTACATTGACGGGTGATCAAAGTCAGCAAACAAGAACTACACTGCATGATCTCATCAACACAATTGTAATAGGATTCGTTCTCGTATTGTTCATCCTGATGTTCTTCATGGGAACAGCAAATGCATTCTTTGTCGCGATGTCGGTTCCACTTTCGATGTGTCTTGCATTTATACTAATGCCGGCGATTGGGTTTACATTGAACATGATCGTTCTCTTCGCCTTTCTCATGGCATTGGGAATTGTTGTCGATGATGCTATCGTTGTAATCGAAAACACCCACCGTATTTTCGCGAATGGAAAAGTACCGATTGTAAAAGCCGCAAAGATGGCAGCCGGAGAAGTTTTCCTTCCGGTTCTTTCAGGAACACTTACTACACTCGCTCCTTTTATTCCGCTTCTTTTCTGGAAAGGAATTATCGGGAAGTTCATGTTTTTCCTTCCTGTTACTTTGATTATTACACTCACGGCCTCTTTGCTTGTCGCCTATATAATCAATCCTGTTTTCGCTGCTAGGTTCATGAAACCTCATGTGCACGGAGAAGATAACAAGAAAAAAGGGTTAAAAATTTCTCTGATAATTTTTGGTGTCGTTATTTTACTGAGTTACATCAGCGGTAATATAGGACTTGGAAACTTTGCCGTACTGATTTTACTTCTGAATCTTCTCAATCGCTTCTGGCTGAAAAATGTAATTAGAAAATTCCAGGAACGCACGTGGCCGAACATCCAGGAACGCTATCGCAAACTTTTGATCTGGTGTTTGCATCGTCCATTGTGGATGATGGCAATAACTGTTGCGTTACTTATTATCTCGTTCATAGGAATAGGATTACGCAATGGTGGAATTGCCTTTTTCCCGAAGGCGGATCCGAACTTTGTATTTGTTTATACTTCTTTACCTGTTGGAACTGACCAGGCTTACACGGATTCTGTTACAAAAATTGTTGAAGACAAAGTTTACAAAGCCCTTGACTGGCCTAATAACAAGCTTGTAAAATCTGTGATTGCAAATGTTACTGTCGGAGTAACAGATCCGCAGGATGAAGACCAGGGATCATATCCGAATAAGAGTAAAGTACAGGTCGCATTTGTTGAATTCGGAAAACGTGATGGAAAATCGACAGCAGTTTATCTCGATAAAATACGTGAATCCGTGAAAGGTTGTGTAGCCGGCGCTGAGATTACAGTTGCGCAGGAACAAGGAGGACCTCCTGTAGGAAAACCAATCAGCATCGAAGTAAGCGGTGACAATTATGATGAGATTGTATCAACCAGCAAAGGATTGAAAAGATATCTTGATTCAATACGTGTTGATGGTGTGGAAGAATTACGTAGCGACTTACAGGATCAGAAACCGCAGATCACGTTTAATATCGACCGTGAACGTGCGAACCGTGAAGCAATCAATACTACCCAGATCGGGCGTGAGATTCAAGCCGCAGTACTTGGTTGGGAAACATCCAAGTTCCGCGACCTGAATGATGATTATAAAATCATGCTTCGATACAAAGTAGATCAGCGATACAATGTTGATATGCTGAAGAACCTGAGAATTCAATACCGTGATATGTCAATGAACGGAGCAATCAGGAGCGTGCCATTGTCATCCTTCGCTGACATCAAATATGAAAACACATTCGGTCTTATCAAACGCAAAAATCAAAAACGCCTTGTTACTATTTCTTCCAATGTGCTTTCAGGATACAATGAGCAAGCTGTTGTAGAAGAAGTGAAAAAAGCCGCAGCAGATTTTAATACTCCGAATGGAGTGACTGTAAAATTTGGCGGAGCACAGGAAGAACAGGCCGAAACAGGTATATTCTTATTAGGAGCATTAGGAGTAAGCTTCCTTTTAATTTTCCTGATTTTGGTTATACAATTTAATTCAATCGGTAAATCATTGATTATCTTTATTGAAATCCTATTTAGTGTGATCGGTGTTCTTCTCGGATTTGCATTCTGGAAAATGGAGTTCAGTATTGTAATGAGCGGGGTTGGAATTATTGCACTCGCAGGAATCGTTGTGCGGAATGGAATTCTTCTTGTAGAATTTACTGATCTGCTGAAAGCACAGGCGTTACCAACCTTTGATGCAATTGTAGAAGCAGGAAAAACGAGAATGACTCCGGTTATCTTAACCGCTTCTGCAACTATTCTCGGTTTAATTCCTCTGGCAATTGGTTTGAATATTGACTTCGCAACATTATTCAATGATCTTAATCCTCACATTTATCTTGGAGGAGACAGCACGGCATTCTGGGGACCGTTAGCGTGGACAATGATATTCGGATTAGGGTTCGCCACATTCCTTACGCTTATCATGGTTCCTGTGATGTATCTTATAACAGAAGGATTGACGATATCTTTTAAGCATTTTAAAAGCATGTTCAAAAATCCGTTTTCGTTTAAAGGAAGAATCGGAAGAACAGAATTCTTTTGGGGATTGTTCGGAAGCATCGTTATTTTACTGCTTGTTTCATGGATCGGAAAGCAACTTCCGCAAGGTTTGTCCGGAGTTTTATTCCTTATTGTCCTGGCACCTATAGTATGGTTCAATATTTCGCAGAGTGTGAAGCGTTGCCACGATCTCAATCATAGTGGCTGGTACCAATTGATCCCGTTTTACTTTTTGTGGGTTCTTGCCGCAGAAGGCACAGTCGGTGCCAATGAGTTCGGTGAGCGAAACTTTTATATTTTCTCTGAAGGAAAATTAATTGAGGTAGCCGTTTAAAATTATAATGAAACTTAAAAATTGCTATCTTGCCTTACAGCAACTCTGGTAGAGACAGTAACAATGTTGTTTAAATCGCAGATGAGAAAGCACCAATTACTAATAAAGTGAACGACTTGAGACAAGAAAAAATAAAAATTTCCTGCGTCAGTTATCTCAACAGCAAACCGTTCATTTATGGATTGGAGCAGAACGCTATCCAAAATGAAATTGATCTTCAACTCGACATTCCTTCCATGTGTGCTGAGAAACTCACAGAGAACATCGTAGATATCGGCTTGGTTCCCATTGCTGTATTGCCTGAACTGGAAGAGTATCATGTCATCAGTGACTACTGTATTGGCGCAGACGGAGAAGTGGGATCGGTGCTTTTACTCAGCCACGTTCCGCTGGAAGAAATCAAAACCATCCTGCTGGATTACCAGAGCCGTACATCGGTGATGCTGGTAAAAGTACTCGCTGAAAAATTCTGGAAAGTAAAACCATTGTGGATTGATGGTTCTGAAGAATATGAAAACACCATTGCAGGAACTACAGCCGGTGTTGTGATCGGTGACAGAACGTTTGCATTGAAAAACAAATTTAAGTATGTGTACGATTTAGCGGGAGAATGGAAAAAATTCACAAACCTTCCTTTTGTTTTTGCCTGCTGGGTTTCAACAAAAGAACTAGATCGGAATTTTGTAAAACGCTTTAATGATGCGCTTCGCTTTGGTCTGTTGAGTATTGAAACCGTGGCTGACGAATACAAAAAAGAAAAGGGTGCACTTTTTGACGTGAAGGATTACCTTGAAAATAAAATCAGTTACGCTTTTGACGATGCAAAAAAATTCTCGCTTGAATTGTTTCTCAGGTATTCAAACGAGTTGATGGAATCGGATCTCTTAAAGATTGTCTGATCTATTTTTAATACCCTTTAGAGAAGATCATTTTCTCAAGCCCAGCTGTTTTAAACAAAGAGTTTCCTGTAGTTCTTTCACATCGCCCGGATTCATTCCTTCAAGTGCGATATTTTCAATGGCTATTCTGACTAAACG
>JAYTXY010000069.1:0-23198 GCA_043742705.1 Bacteroidota bacterium | reverse complement strand
GGCATTCTCGCTGCACAAATCATCGGCTCTTCAAATACTGATATCCTAAAACGTGTTTCCGACTTCAAAGAAAGTCTGAAAGAAAAAGTGGCAAGAGGAAATGAAGAGATGAAGAAATAATTATCTACGAATTACGAATGTATACGAATATACGAATCAATGCGTATTCGTATATTCGTACAGATTAGTAATTAGTATCTCTTTTTGTTTTTCGAAATTGATTGTTACATTTATGAAATTAATCAGGAGCCATGAAACACATTTTACTTCTAGCATTCATTTTTCAATCTTCAATTTTCAATCTCTCTGCTGCCGACAATTACCCTGTCGGAGCAAGATCTGCTGGTGTTGCGAACGCATCAGTAACTTATTCAGATGCCTGGTCATCGTTTCACAATCAGGCAGGACTCGCTGACCTGAAAAATATTTCTGCCGGAATTTATTTTGAGAATAAATTTTTTCTTCCCGACCTAAGTGTAAAAGCTTTTTCAGTGGCAATACCAAGCAAGAAAATCGGAACCTTCGCTTTGAGCGCAACCATTTTCGGAGGTCCACTCTACAATGAAAAGAAAGCAGGATTAGCGTATGCTAAAAAACTGGGACCAAAATTTTCTGCCGGAGTTCAGATTGATTATTTGTCAACATACATCGCTGAAGATTACGGAACGCGTAGTTCGTTTGCTGTAGAAGCAGGATTAATTGCTGAACCGATTAAGAATTTCAAAATAGGTGCTCACGTTTTTAATCCGAACAAAGCAAAGGTGGCAGAATATGCCGATGAACGTATGCCTGTGCTGCTTCGCTTCGGAGCTTCCTACAAGTTCTCTGAAAAAGTGACGCTAAGCGCTGAAGAAGAAAAGGACATTGACATGAAACCTGTTTTCAAAGCAGGACTGGAATATCACGTGATCGATGTTTTGTTTTTAAGAGGAGGAATTGCCAGCAATCCTTCGCTGAGTACGTTCGGTTTCGGATTGAAGATTAATAAATTCATGCTTGATATTGCTTCTTCATGGCATCAACAGTTGGGATTTACTCCGCAGTTTTCATTAGGGTATGAGTTTAATTAGTTCATAGTTCAAAGTTCAAGGTTCAAAGGCAGGTAGAGAAACAAGTGAAAATTTTATTGTGAAAAAAATTTTTAGAAAATATTGTCACGCAAAGGCGCTAAGGACGCAAAGGTTTTTTGGAGCGTCTGTTTTCTTCTGGCTTGTACTTTTTTCTTCTGCATTATTTGCTCAGGAAAAAAAAGATGTTGAAAGCGATGATGCAACTGAACAAAAAATTGAAAACATCACAGAGACCATCAATCAGGGTTCTACTTCCGACAAAGAAGTAGACTATACAACACTGCTTGATCAGTTGAATGTGTACAAAGAACATCCGCTTGATCTGAATACAGCTAGTCGTGAAGATCTACAGAATATCATCTTGCTAAATGATTTGCAGATTGAGGCGTTGCTCACTCACATTGAGAAAAACGGAAAACTGATTTCACTGGAAGAACTTCAAAGCATTGACGGATTTGATTTGCAGACGATTTACAACATTTTACCTTTTGTGAAAGCAAGCCTTGGCGAAGGGCTTAAAATCAATGTCAAAGAATTGTTCACGAAAGGGAAAAGCGTTCTTTTCATTCGTTACCAGCAAGTACTTGAAGAACAAAAAGGATTTTCACCTAAAGATGAAGTCAACAATGATACGCACCGTTACTTAGGAAGTCCGATGAAGTTGTATACACGTTACCGCTACACATTCACTGACCAGCTTAGTTTCGGAATAACTGCAGAGAAAGATGCAGGCGAAGAATTTTTCAGTGGAACACAAAAAAACGGATTCGATTTTTATTCCGCACATCTTTTTTACCGTGGAAAAGGATGGCTGAAAACGCTGGCTCTTGGCGACTTTCAGACTCAATACGGACAGGGACTTGTGCTTTGGTCAGGACTTGCATTTGGAAAATCAGCAGATGTGATGACCATCAAAAAAAATCCCCGGGGACTTTTACCTTATACTTCCGTGGATGAGAATCTTTTCATGCGCGGTGGTGCAGTTGCGCTGGGTTACAAAAATTTTCAACTCGACCTTTTTTATTCCGATCATAAAATTGACGGAAACCTAAACTCAAAAGACACTCTTACGCAAGAGGATATTATCTCATCGTTTGATGAAGACGGATATCATCGTGACTCTTCTGAACTTGCAAAAAAGCATACGATCGGAAAAACAATTGCAGGAGGGCATCTGCATTACACTTTAGGAAGACTTTCAATCGGAGCTACAGGATACTCTACCAAGTTCAGCAACAACCTTGTTAAAACTCCACAGCCTTACAACCAGTTTGAATTCAGCGGAAGCGAAAATACGAATGCAGGCATTGATTACAATTATGTATTCGGCAACGTAAATTTCTTCGGAGAAGTCGGACGAAGCGACAATGGTGGAATGGCTACCATTAATGGAATCCTTGCGAGTCTTGATCAGAATGTTGCCATTTCTATTTTACATCGTCACTACGACAAAGATTACCAGGCAATGGAAAGCAATGCGCTGGCGGAAAATTCAAACGTGGTGAATGAAGATGGTTTGTATTTCGGAATTCTTCTGAAACCTGCACGCAAATTTTCTCTGACAGCCTATTACGATCAGTTTAAATTTCCATGGCTTCGTTTTTCCGTTGACGCTCCAACAGCAGGAAAAGAATACTTAGCGCAACTGACTTACACTCCTTCAAAAACATTTGAAGCGTATGTCAGGATCAAACAACAAAACAAACCGGCTAACATTACTGCTGACACACATCCGATCAGCAACCAGAACGATGTTCAGCAAAACAATTACAGGTTTCATGTGAGTTACCAGGCTAACGCTTCCATCTCACTTGCAAATCGCGTGGAGTATGTCACATATCGAAAAGGTAACAATGCAGTTGAAAGAGGATTCATCATTTACCAGGATTTTAATTACCAGCCCTTCAAAAGCAGGTACAGTTTTTCTGCGCGCTATGTTTTGTTTGATACTGATTCGTACAACACGCGTGTGTATGCCTATGAAAGCGATGTGCTGTATGCGTATTCAGTTCCTTCCTATTACTACCGCGGAAATCGTTTTTACATTACGCTACATTACAGAATCATTCGCGGAATTGACATGTGGCTGCGTTACGGAACAACGGTCTATGACAATAAAACTGTTGTTGGAAGCAGTCTTGATGAAATTGACGGAAACCAAAAATCAGAAGTCAAAGCGCAGATCCGCTTTCAGTTTTAACTCTCAGTAATTTCAAATCCCACCGATTCAAGATCGTCCCAGAATTCGGGATACGATTTTTTCACTACTTCAGGATTTTTAATTGCGATCTCTTTAAATTTCAGAGCAAGTGGCGCGAAAGACATAGCCATTCTATGATCATAATAAGTTCTGAGTTCAAAGTTCAAAGTTTTGAGATGAGAATTCGAAATTTGAAATCCGGAATCTAAAATTCCAGAATCTATTCCCATCTTTTCAAATTCCGTCTGAAGAGCAACTAAACGATCACTTTCCTTATGGCGAAGATTCTTCACTCCTGTGAAATCAGCTTCTACACCAAGCGCAGCGCAAGTGACAGCCATCGTTTGAACTAAATCAGGACAAGATTGAAAGTTGTAAGAGAATTTTTTTGGAAGGATTTGCGAAGAGTCTTTAGTCAATCGAAGACCATCATTCTTAAATTCAGTTTCCACTCCAAATTGTTTCATAATTTCTGCAATCACTGAATCGCCCTGTAATGAATTTCTATATAATCCTTTTAAAGTAAGATCAACATCCGTTGCGAGAGCTGCCATCTCATACCAATACGAAGCAGCGCTCCAATCACTCTCCACTGAAAAATTCTTTGCATTGTATTTTTGTTCTTTGACGAGAATTAAACTTTCATTCCATTCATGATCAACACCGAACTCATTCATGAGCTTCAATGTCATTTCAATGTAAGGGCGAGAAGACAACTCACCTGTCAGCTTTAATTTCAAACCTCCTTCAAGAGCCGGAGCAATTAATAAGAGAGAAGAAATAAACTGGCTACTTACACTTCCATCAATTTCAATTTCTCCTCCGTGTAATTTTTTACTAATGATTTTTAACGGAGGAAAATTTTCTTTCTCTACATAAGAAATGTCCGCACCTAATTGGCGAAGCGCATTCACAAGCGGTTCAATCGGACGCTGCTTCATTCTGTCAGTTCCGGTAAGCAGCCATTCTCCCGGCTTTTGAGAAAGAAGTGCTGCAAGAAAACGAAATGTAGTTCCGGCATCTTCCGCATTCAAAATTCCGGAGGAAGAATTCAAAAGTTTCTGAAGAAGAACGGTATCGTTTGAAGTAGCAAGCTGATGAATCTGAAATTCATCCTTACAAAGCGACTGAATTATTAATACACGGTTGGAAATACTTTTTGAAGGAGTGAGTGAAATCGTCCCCCTCAATGACGGATCAGTTTTTCGGATCTTGTAAATCATCCGTGCTGAGCGACAGTGGCTTTTAGTTGCTGAATAGAAAACTCAACTGCTTCACTGATCAATGCATTATCCGGTCTTTGATTGATAACAGGATCTCCTATATTTTTCAGTAGAACAAAATTTACTTCCGACTGTTCACTCTTCTTATCGGAGCGAATCAACTCCATGATCTCATCAGTGTTTACATCAGATGAAATATTAGGATACTGTTTTTGTAAAAAAGAAATTATTTCATTCGCATCATGTTCAGGAAGGTTCAGCATTCGCTGAGAAAGAAAAACTTCACCGATCATTCCTATCGCAATTGCTTCACCATGTTTCAACGGATCAGCGTCATGCTTCAACGAATTACTTTCCAACGCATGACCGATTGTATGACCAAAGTTCAGCGTCTTGCGTTTGTTCCGCTCTTTGAAATCAGCGTTTACAATTTTATTCTTGATGAAAACAGAGTTGTCAATGATCTTCATCCAGTTTACATCAGTCAATGATTCCAGTTGCTTCAACTCATTCCACTTTTCTGCATCAGCAATCAGCGTATGTTTTATTACTTCCGCAAAACCTGATTTCACTTCACGTTCAGGAAGCGTTTTCAAAAAGGAAGGTGAAATAAAAACTGCCTGTGGTTTTGTAAATGTCCCGACCTGATTTTTCAACCCTGAAAAATTAATTCCGTTCTTCCCTCCTGCCGATGCATCCACCATGGCAAGTAATGAAGTTGGAATGTTGATGAAATCAATTCCACGCATGTACGTTGAAGCAACAAATCCGCCGACATCACACACCACTCCTCCACCAAGGTTAATCAGCAATGATCTGCGATCAGCGCGATGTTCCGTAAGTCCATGCCAAAGTTTTTCACACGATGAAATCGTTTTATTTTTTTCTCCGCTTGTTATTTCAAGAACGATTGCATCTTTCAATTCCAACACACCATGCAGAATCCGCGGAAGGCAATGTTCTTTTGTATGCTCGTCAACAAGCACAAAAATCTTTCTTCCTGAATAATTCTTTGAAAGAAATTTCTCCAGCTGAATGAAGGTGTCATTCCCGATAAAAATGTCGTAAGAAGATGAACGAATGACCGTTGACATGCGGATTAATTTTTTACGTTTTCTTTTTCAACTGAAGCTGCATTCATCACACGTGTTTGCTGGTGGATTGACTCATCGTGAATCAACTCATACAACTTCACAATAAAATTATTCGTCAGATCTTTGTTCATCCCGAACTGCAAACGTGTCGTGAGAATTTCATTCCAACGCTCCACCTGGAGAATGGTCATGTTGTTTTCCTTTTTGTACTGACCGATTTTACGCGCAAGTTTCATCCGCTCGCTGATCATGTTCAGAATATCAGCATCCTGCTGATCAATCTTGTCGCGCAACTCTTCCAACAAATTCATGAAGATAACATCGTCAGTAGAAGGCTGGCGAATGATCAGTGACTGCAACAATTCTCCCATTGCTGCGGGAGACAGTTGTTGTTGCGCATCACTCAACGCTTTCGCAGGATGAATGTGAGACTCAATCATCAGTCCATCGTAATTCAGATCGAGAGCAGTTTGTGAAACAGATTGAATCATTTCACGCTGTCCTGAAATATGACTAGGATCACAAATCAATGGAAGATCAGGAAACCTACGCTTCAGTTCAATCGGAATCTGCCAGTTCGGAACATTACGGTATTTTGTTTTCTCATATGTGGAAAAGCCACGATGAATCGCAGCGATGCAACGAATGCCAGCTTTGTAAACACGTTCGATGGCTCCGATCCACAGTTCAAGTTCAGGATTGATCGGGTTCTTCACCATCACTGGAATATCAACACCTTTCAATGCATCAGCAATTTCCTGAACGAGAAAAGGATTTACCGATGTTCGCGCTCCGATCCATAGAACATCAATTCCTGTTTGCAGCGCTTCTTCCACATGTTTCGGTGAAGCAACTTCAACCATCACGGGAAGATTGTTTTCCACTCCCGCATTCTTCAGCCATCTCAATCCTTCTGTTCCGATTCCCTGGAAAGAATCAGGACGCGTCCGTGGTTTCCAGATTCCTCCGCGAAGCACATGCACATTAAGTTTGCTCAACGCTTTCGCTGTTGCATGAATCTGTTCTTCCGATTCAACTCCGCACGGACCGGAAATAATAAATGGTCGGTTGTACTTAAATCCCCTGCTTGTTAGTGATTGAAAGTTCATAGTTTGTTCTCTTGACAAAGATAATGATTAAGAGCTGAAAGTGAGAAAGCGTGAAGGTGAGAAAGTGTGACGTGAAGTTGTTAAGTAACAATGGATTAACTACACTAATTTTCTTGCCTTCACACTCTCACACTTTCTCACCTTCTCACTTTCTCACTCTCCTTCTTTGCGATTAAGTACTAATCAATTACGTTTGCAAACTTTAGTACATGAAAAACACAATCATCTCATTCGACAATACCGAAGTCGCCTTTTCAGGAAAGTCGGATGCGGATTTAAACCGGGCTTTCTGGCTTTTCAAAATCATCAGCTACAACTGGCTTGTGAAAATAAGTCCACCGTTTGTGAATACTGCCATCGCTTTGCATTTACCGATCAAAGGGTTGGTGAAAGCAACAGCATTTAAACATTTCTGTGGCGGAGAAACCATTGATGATTGTCAAAAAACAATTGAGTCGCTGGGAAATTTTCATATCGGAACTATTTTGGATTATTCCGTGGAAGGAAAAGAATCGGAATTCGATTTCGAAGCCGGACTGCAGCAAACACTGGACACGATTGAGAAAGCAAAAGGAAATAAGAACATCCCATTCTGTGTTTTCAAACCTACAGGATTTGCACGGTTTGCATTGCTGGAAAAATTAAATGCAAAGCAACCACTCAGCGAAACTGAAAAAATTGAATACGAAAAATTCAAAAATCGCATTTTAAAAATTTGTCAGTCAGGTTTTGACAATAATGTTCCACTTTACATCGATGCAGAAGAATCGTGGATACAGGATGCAATTGACGACCTCGCGCAGGAAATGATGATGCGTTACAACAAAGAAAAGGTGATGGTTTACAACACCATTCAAATGTATCGTAAAGATCGTTGGGATTTCCTGAAGCGTGCGCATGAACACGCTGAAAAAAATAATTATTTGCTGGGAATAAAATTAGTTCGCGGTGCATACATGGAAAAAGAAAGAAAGCGCGCAGTGGAAATGAATTATACTTCACCGGTTCATCCTGACAAAGCATCTACCGACAAAGCGTATGATGAAGCGTTAACTTTTTGCGTGGATCATATTGATCGCATTTCCATTTGCTGCGGCACGCACAATGAAAACAGTTCATTACTATTAACAGAGTTGATGCAGAAAAAAAATCTTCCGCACAGTCATCCTCACATCTGGTTCTCCCAGCTTTTCGGAATGAGCGATCACATCAGTTACAACCTTGCGAAACTAGGTTACAATGTTTCCAAGTACGTTCCGTACGGACCTGTTACTTCTGTTCTTCCCTATTTAATAAGACGTGCACAGGAAAACACTTCTGTAAAAGGGCAGACCGGAAGAGAGCTTGCTTTGATTATGACGGAGAAGAAGCGCAGGAAAAACGATTAACTACGGTTTAGCCTACAACCTTTTTGATACGTTTGAGATTCAGCTATATTTGTTGGGTAAATAGTTCTGATATTTAAGTGTTATCATCAATTCTACAGCGCACAAGAAAAGAATTACGTTGACAATATTATTCATAGTATTTTCCCTACTTGGTATAGGTCAAATTACGACAACTAAAATAGCATCCGACAACGAGCAAGCTAAAAGGACATCTTATGATAGTCTAAATAATTTTTTAGACAATGATGTTGCTAGATACATCGGACAAGAATTTTATTTGAAAGGCAAGTCAAAAGGGCTTGAAAAATTCGGATACGAAAATCTTCTAATAGATTATAAGAAGAGTTCAGGCTCTCAAGTCAATATTTATAAATGTTGTGATTCCTATAATTCTAAATACAACGAATTAGTAGGTAAATATTATAAGGTACTTGATGTGATTAGAGATCCTCAGTATTATGGACGGAAATTTTACATTAAACTGCAAGAGAAGACAAGCGGAGACACATTATACTACGTTTATAATACAGAGTACAAAAGTTTATTCCCCTTTGTTGTCGTTGGTTTTTTTGAAAAAATAAAAAAATTAATTATTGGTCAAGAGTTTGTTTTTGATGCAGATCTTTTAGAAGGGTCGAAAGATATTAATACTGGCAAAGTGGTTACAACTTATATTGGACAAAAGTGGAAATGCATAGACTTCACAGTAGAAGAAACTTATTTCAATCTTAGCCTTATTATGGAAAATTCCGATGGTGATAAAGCTAGCATTGATTATGAATATGTTTTAGGAGACAGAAGCTCTAGCCGTGCTTACTTTGCAGATGAAGCTGATAAGTATAGAAAGAAATTTGGGAAGGAAGATTTTGAAACAATTTTAAAGAGAAAAGTGCGAATCGGCATGACAAAAGAAATGTGCAAGCTTTCTTGGGGTGAACCCAAGAGTATTAATCAAACAATTACGTCGGGAAGAAAGTCAGAGCAATGGGTTTATTCAGACAATTACTTATATTTTAAAAACGGCCTTCTTACAACAATTCAAAAGCAATAATCTTCGTGAACAATCTGCTAAATATTATAGGTCTGCTTTTGGATATTGGAGGTGTAACAGGATTATACTTTACAAGAATTAAGAACTTAAATAAAGTACACGCCAAATTGTATAGCAGACCTCCATTAAGCTCTCGGGCTGAAAGTGGAATTGCCGCTACAGTCGGCAATTTAATTTATGAGCTTAATAAAAATATTGAAGATACTGAGAGAATAAACAAGCGAAACGAGAAAAGATCAGTTAAGTTCTTTTGGATGATAGTATTGGGATGTACATTTCAATTAGCGTCCTCTTTATTCTCTCTACTTAAGTAACAATGCATCTTCATTAACTTACGCGAGAAAAGAACTGATGATAACAAAAATTGCCTTCATTTGTTTTTGTTAGGTTGTATAAGTTATCTTTCGGTATACAAGTAATTGCCAACCCGTTCAGATAGTCTTGCACGAAAGGTGCGCTGGCTGACTACGCTGAGATAAATCAACGAATCGTATTGCCTTGCTTTCAGAAAAAAATAATTTTGACAAATGCTAAGAATAATACTTTTTACCACCTTAAGTATTTTAATATTTTCAAGCTGCGACAATCCGCAAGTCACAAAAACAAACATGTCAACTGAAACAAAAGAAATAAAACAAGACAGCAGCACTTATGCTTCCGTGAACGGACTCAATATGTATTATGAGATTCATGGAGAATACATCGGGGAAATCGCAACTCCTCAGGACACTATGTTTATCCATGGCACCGTTTCCATGATTGAAAAATTTCTTAATGAATCAATGCCCAAACAGAATTAACAGTAATCTACGAATTACGAATTTATACTAATGGACGAATCAAAGCGTATTCGTAAATTCGAACCAATTCGTACTTCGTAGATACTTATTGCACAAGATTCAAACGGTGATACCGACAAAAATTTATGGCAGAATTAAAAACAAAAAAGACAGAACTCAGCGTTGACGCTTTCATTAAAAAAATTCCTGAAGCACAAAAAAGAAAAGACGCATTTACAATTATTGAGCTAATGGAAAAAGCTACCAAGGCCAAAGGCAAAATGTGGGGCTCTGCCATTGTCGGTTTTGGTGATCGTATTTTAAAATATGAAAGCGGTAGAGAACTCGACTGGTTTATCATGGGATTTTCTCCACGCAAACAAAACCTGACCATGTACATTCATGGAGCGGTAGACAAGCAAAAGGCTCTTCTGAAAAAGTTAGGAAAACACAAAACGGGAAAAGGCTGCCTGTACATTAACAAGCTGGAAGAAGTAGATATGACTGTGCTGAAAGAAATAATTAAGAAGGGACTTGTGAAATAATGTAAACTGCTTTTACAACATGTGTGAAACATTTTATCAAACCGGCTTATGAAAAAAAATAAGCCCCCGGTTAAACCGACAGAAAAACAGAAAGCAAAATCAACGCAAGGCTCATTGCCGGTAACTTCCTTGTATTTGATTTGCTTTTTCTTCGCATTCCTGCTTTACAGCAACACACTGAATCATCAATTTGCCTACGATGATTTTCCTACCATTTACGGAAATCAACTTACGATGCAGGGAGTGAAAGCAATTCCAACTCTGCTTCACACTTCGTATTGGTATGGATTAAATAATGAGGAAGACTGGCTCTATCGCCCGCTAAGCATGGTAATGTTTGCGGTGGAATGGCAACTGGCACCGAACACACCTGCTCTTGGGCACTGGATAAATGTGTTGCTGTACGTACTTTCCGCTTTTTTACTGATGCGGTTTTTATGCAATCTCTTTGAAGGCAAAAATATTCTGCTGCCATTTGCCGTCACCCTCATCTGGATTGCTCACCCGATACACACCGAAGTAGTTGCAAATATTAAAAGCAGGGATGAAATACTGTGCTTCTTATTCTGCATCCTCACACTTGAACAATTGCTACGTTATATAAAAGTTCCACGGATTTCTGCACTCATTAAAGCATGTGTATTCTATTTCCTTGCATTGATGAGTAAAGAAAGTGCCATTACAATGCTTGTCCTGATTCCGTTGATGATTTATTTTTTTAGCAATGCATCGCTTAAACAAAACATGATGATCTCTGTCATTGCACTCCTGCCTGCAACACTTTATATGATTATCCGCGCAATGGTACTGAGCAGCGTACTGAAGATTGCCGACATTCCGCTCAGTGATAACGCACTGATCGCAGCGCATGGAAATTTTAATCTTGAAAAAGGAACTGCTTTTTATATTTTAGGACTGTATCTCAAGCTGATTTTCTTTCCTCATCCGCTCAGCATGGATTACAGCTTCAATGAAATTCCGTTGGTCGGACTCAGTAATCCGGTTGCGTTGTTTTCCATGGTTGTTTTTGCAGCACTTCTTATTTATGCGTTCATCTTTATTCCCAAAAAAGATCCAATTGCTTTTGGTATTTTATTTTTCATCATCCCGCTGAGTCTTGTTGCGAATGTATTTTTTCTGACACGAAGCACGATGGCGGAACGTTTTCTTTACATGCCTTCTCTTGGATTCTCCTTGGTGATTGTTCTTTTAGCAGGACGATTGTTCAAGATAGACTTTAACACGAAAGTCAATTTCAATCGTATCGGAAATATATTCAGCTTCAACAAAAAATTCTCATACATCCTCTGCGCTGTTCTATTTGCAGCAAGCATTCGCACCATTGCACGTAACCCAGACTGGAAGAATGACACTTCTATTTTCAGCGCTGATGTTTTAAATGCTCCGAACAGTACGCGCATGCATTTCCTGTACGCGAACCATCTTGTTCAGGATATCAAACAGAATCATGTTCCTCCAGATGAAATTGAAAATGATTACAACCTTGCAATCGAACACTACAATCAATGTCTTGCTATTGACCCTGATCATTACCAGTCTTATTTGGGCTTGGCAGATGTCTATAAAGAAAAAAATAATCCCGCTAAAGCCCTGACTTATTATCTCACCATCGTTCAACGTTTACCAAAACTCCCGTTGGGATATTACAATCTTGGAAACATGTATTTCCGTCTTCAACAGTATGACAGTTCAATCGCTGTATTAAAGAAAGCAATTGCACTTCAACCAAACTACGCTAATACCTACAATGATCTTGGCTCCGCCTATTTTAGTAAGGGAAATTTCGATGATGCGGTAATCAGTTATAAAAAAGCACTTGAGATAAAACCTGATCATTCAGATGCCTGGAAAAATCTCGGCAACTGTTATGGAGCAAGAAAGGATTATGATAACGCTATTGCAGCTTTCCAAAAAGCAAGTTCATTTGCTCCGGATGATGCAGACATTAAACGTCTGCTTGATCTTGTGATTCAATTAAAAAGGCAGGCAGAAAAATAAATCGGGTAGTTACTCAGTTGACCATTGCGAACTTTTTGTTTTTTCTTTTTGTGCTCTTTGTGTTAAAAATTTAAACCCAAAGAACACGAAGGGCTTCACAAAGTCCACGAAGAAATTGCGTCACATTATAAGTTTCGATTATAACATGTGAAAATCCTACCGCTGAATAATTAATTTCTGAACGGCAACTCCTGTTTCAGCCGGTAACTTCAGAAAATAAAAACCATTACTAAGACTACTCATGTCAAGACTTGCTGTTGTACTTCCCGTTGTAAAGTGAAGTGCTTGCTGAAAAATAATTTTTCCTGTCACATCAAAAATCTGCAGCGGAATACTTTCATTCGATGAATGATCAAACGAAACTTTCAATTCACCGGAAGACGGATTCGGAAAAATATGGAAGGCCCGAGCAGGTTGTTGCACCGGCTGTACTCCACTGATGAGGCAGTTATCAAAAGAAAAATGGATGACCTTCGTTGACCAGCTCGTAGTGACGTTATAATTTCCCGTCATCCAGAATGAGCCGTCAGCAGGATCTGTAACTAACCCGTTATAATCACCATAGCGACTATCTCCGTTGCGTGAAGTTCCGGCCGTAGCCACTGCTTCAGTTACGGTCATCTGGTTGATTGCATCACATGAGTCACGTCCCGTCACACGGACGCCGGGAAAAACTGAACTGTTAGAAACATTGTAACCGAGCGCTATGGTGCCCTCCTGGTTGATGGTAATACTGCTCATAAATCTTCCGGTGGTATCCGGAGAATAAGTGCTTTGCTGAAAAATGTTCCAAACTCCGGCGAGATCTCTCCGCAATTCATACCAGCGAATACCAGGAGTACCAAGTCCGTCTGCATTACACACATGTGAACAAACGATCGACTCATAATCACCGATGTTGCGATATTGCACTTTGTCCATCAGGATATCACTCAATGGATCCAGCTTCCTGTTCGTGCCAGGTTGTCGAATACAATTTCCACTTCCAAAACCACACAAGTTACTATTGTAAGCAATCGTTGGAAGATTGATCGGTCCGGTAATAGTTGAATTCGCTGAGTTCACCCAGTCGATATGAAGTTGAAAAAGTTCAAGATGATCTGAACCAACACTTCCGCCCCAGGCATCATCTCCAACACGCATAATCACCGCAGGCTCACCTGCAGGAGCGGGAATGTTACCTGTTTGCGTAACTGGTGAAGCAGATTGAAAACCGATGCTTGGAAAACTGCTGAGTGAAAACGACTGAACAGTACCAAGAGGCTGCCCCGCAATGATCGCTGAACGGTTCAATGCAAAGATTGTTGGTACATCAGAATTGGTAGTGATGAAATAGGAATTGTCCCACACTGCAATTTTTGGATAATCAGGATAACCGCCCGGTGTGGTAAATGAATAAACATAATAAGCACCTGTTGGATCACCCGTTTGAGAAATGCAGACAACTAACTTTTCCGTTGATCCTGAATATAGCGTGAGAAATAAAAAACGATCTGCAGCAGCATCGTACAGAAGATTCGGATCACCGTAGTCATCCACACCGGAAATACTTTGCGCAGTGATATTATTCACCAGCACTGTTCCTGACTTGTCCCAAATACGGATGTAAGAACTTGCATCGGAATTCGTCATTTGTACAACGTGATTCGGTCCAACTGCAATCGTATTGTCAGACGGATCAACTGCTGCCGTCAATCCCGTCCACGCAGATAAAATGGTTGCTGAACTTGCAGCAGTGCGCATGTTACCATTCCTTTGCAAAGCAGGATCAGCTCCAATCGGAAGTGCGTTTTCATTTACGATTTTCATCGGATGTTCAAGAGTCGGATTCTCATGTTGCAAACGTCTCCCTTTCAATTTTTCCGCTGTTGGAGTAGCGTCAGGAAGATCTCTTACCGGTTTTGAAATCCGGAGTAATTTAATCGGCACCGTAGCAGGATTGCTGATTGTGATTTGCTGTGCATAAGAGACCAGAGCAAAAACAGAAGTAAAAAATAGGGTAAGTAGTTTTTTTCTCATCGCTTTATTTTTTCTCAATCAAATTTACAGATTTTAATGCTGACAATATTGAAAAAAAATGTTGGATTTGTTATGATCATTTGGTGAACCCAGGAAACACCATTCTTTTTGACGGGTGATGGATTCACCTATATTTGTTGTGTTAAAATGCGACTGAATGATGTATATCATCACCTATTGCAAAGCTTGTCAAAATTATATCCAAACACTAGTTAAATCAAGTTCATTAAATCAGGAAAGCAACTTTTGTCGAACATTCAACATCCAAATAAAATGACACCCAACAAACAACTGATCTCTTCATTCTATACATCTTTTCAAAACAAAGATTACAAAGCCATGCAAAACTGCTATGCTGATGATGCTGTGTTCAATGACGAAGTGTTTGTCAATCTCAACAGTACAGAAGTAAAATTCATGTGGGAAATGTTCTGTATAAAGGGGAAAGATTTACAGATTGAATTCAATAACATTCACGCTGATGATGAAAAAGGCAGTGCAGAATGGAATGCCACATACACCTTTTCAAAAACAAACCGGAAAGTAATTAACCGTATCAAAGCTAAGTTTACGTTTGCAAATGGAAAGATCAAAAGGCACACTGATCATTTTGATTTTTACAAATGGTCGGCACAGGCGCTTGGTATACCCGGAATTTTATTTGGCTGGACCATCTTCTTGAAAAATAAAGTGAGAAAAGAAGGAAGGAAAAACCTCGAGGCTTATATGAACAACAATCAAAAGAAATAATACAACTTATTTGCAGGATTTGAGAATAAATTCATTGCATTTCGTTTCGCAAATTTTCGTACGTTCGTGTTTTCTGATAAACAAAAATCCGCATCAAATTATTTTTGAATGAGAGCACATACAAAAGATTCACAGGACAAACTGACCCCCGAACATGCGCTTGAGATTCTGAAAGAAGGAAACGAGCGGTTCGTCAATAACATTAAGGCGCATCGCAACTTATTGCAGCAGATCAACGAGACATCTTCCGGGCAATTTCCTTTTGCAGCAATTCTAAGCTGTATTGATTCGCGAACATCGGCAGAATTAATTTTCGACCAGGGATTGGGAGATATCCTTAGTATTCGTATTGCCGGAAATATTTTGAATGACGATATTCTCGGGAGCATGGAGCTTGCCTGTAAAATTGCAGGATCAAAACTCATTGTTGTTCTTGGTCACACAAAATGCGGAGCCATTGAAGGCGCCTGCAACAACATCGTACTTGGAAACATCACCAACCTGCTCAGCAAAATAAAACCCGCCATCGAAAAAGAAACAGAGACGACAGCAGACAGGAACGGAAACAATAAATTGTTTGTTACCAACGTCACTAAGATTAATGTAATGCTCACTGTTCAGAAAGTGAAAGAACAAAGTCCCGTGTTGGTTGAAATGGAAAAAGCAAAACAAATAAAAATCGTTGGCGGACTTTATGACCTTGATACAGGAAAAGTTATTTTTTATGAATGATGAACGGAACGCTTCTATCTAGCCCCAATGGAAAGGAGAACCGCTTTTCGCGGTGCGACTGAACAGCGGGACAGGTGTTAAATCGGAGTGACCGCGTATCGCTTCAAAAAGACACCCTCTCCACCTCCCCTAAAGCTTCGGTGGATAAATAAAAACTGTTGACCGTGGACTTTCCTCAAATTCTCGCAGCCATCAACAAGTCGAGGTCCTTGTAAGGAAGTTTGCTTGCATAGCTGACATACCGGTTGGTGATGGAACCTTTGTACATATAAACACCTCTTCGAACAGCCCTGTCTTTCCAAAGCATTTCATCAATGCCGCCTTCTTCGCCAATGCTGAGAAGGATCGGTGTGAAAATATTACTCAATGCGGCAGAAGCTGTGCGGCTTACACGTGAAGCAATATTGGGAACGCAATAATGTACAACTCCATATTTTCTGAAAACCGGTTGACTGTGATTCGTGATTTCACTCGTTTCAAAACATCCACCCTGATCAATACTGACATCCACAATCACAGAACCCACACGCATTTCACTCACCATTTCATCAGTCACCACGACAGGTGTCCTTCCTTCATCACTGCGCAGTGCACCAATGGCTACATCAGCATTCTTCAACTCTTTCAGTAAGATACTCGGAACAATGGTGGATGTAAAAATTCTTCTTCCCAAACGATTCTGCAATCGTCTCAACCGATGAATCGAGTTATCAAACACTTTCACGCTTGCACCTAAACCAAGGGCAGCGCGGGCTGCGTACTCCCCTACTGTCCCTGCACCGATGATCACTACTTCAGACGGTGGAATTCCGGCTACACCGCCAAGCAGCTCACCTTTTCCGTTGAACGCATTGCTGAGGTATTCTGCCGCGATGAGAATCGCTGTACTTCCTACGATCTCACTCATCGCCTGGATGATCGGGTACACGCCCAAGTCATCAATCATAAACTCGTAACCGATTGCAGTAATTTTTTTGGATGAAAGCTGCCGGATGTATTCTTCATTCTGCATGCTCATCTGCAAAATGGAAATAAAACTTTGTCGTGGCTGAATGAGTTCAAGTTCTGCCAGAGATGGGGGAGCAACTTTCAAAACCATATCTGCTTTGTAAACTTCCGCCGGCGAGTAAACAATTTTTGCACCTGCTTCGCTGTAATCGGAATCCTGGATGTTGGAAGCAGCTCCGGCTCCCGTCTCCACAATAATTTCATGTCCATTATTTACGAGGAGAGAAACTGATTCCGGGATCAGCGGAATCCGGTTTTCCTGGAAAGAAGTTTCTTTGGGAATACCGATGAACAATTGCTTTTCCTGCTTCTTCACTTCCATCATTGCTTCCTTCGGCATCAGAGAAGCGGATGAAATTAATTTTGAAAGTCCCGGTGGTAATTTTTCGCTCATGATTGAAAAGTAAACATTCTGTTTTCGTGTTCAACTGAAATCGTAACCCGTACAATTTCTTTCGGCAATAAATTTAAAATTTTTTCCGGCCATTCCACCAAACAATAATGACCGCTGTAAAAATATTCTTCACAGCCGATATCAACGGCTTCTTCCTCCTTCTTTATTCGGTAAAAATCAAAGTGGTACACAGGCTTATTGCCTGTTGCAAGATATTCATTAACGAGAGAAAATGTGGGACTGCTCACCGTATCCCTCACTCCTAACTGTTCACAAAACGACTTAATAAAAGTCGTTTTCCCGGCACCCATCGAACCAAAAAAAGCGATCATTTTCTTGTCTTCTGAAAATTTTAAAAGCTGCTCTGCGATGGCAGGCAATTCATGGATCGACTTGCAGGTGATCTTTAATTCTTTCATACAGGAGACGAAAGTAAAGAATGAAATTTCATTTTATGAACCAAGCACTAACATTTCATTAACCAACTAATTCATCGTAAATTAATTTCAAAATATCATATCTTTGGGGTATTCATCCCAATATACAGATTGACTCCCCTTTAAATCTTTTGGATGACTGAGTGATCAAACTAGTTTACCAATGAATTTATGAAACTATCCCGTTCGTTCTTGATTATCGTTTTCCTGATCGTGATCTTACTTGTCGTCAAGTTCGTGTTCCTTGGCAACGACAATGCAAAGAGTGCCTCAACGGCTCCTTCAAAAAATGCACCTGTTCCAGTCATGGCTATTATTACAACCGTTGAAAAACTGGACAACAAAGTGTTTGCTTCAGGCACCGTAATGGCAAACGAAGAAGTGGAATTGAAACCGGAAGCATCAGGAAAAATTCTGCAGATTCATTTTAAAGAAGGAAGTCATGTTGACAAAGGTGATTTGCTCATCAAGATCAATGACGCAGACTTACAGGCACAACTCAAAAAACTTCACCTCCAGGTAAAACTTTCGGAGCAACAGGAAGTGCGACAAAAAAAATTATTGGAGATCAGCGGCATTAGCCAGGAAGAATATGACATCTCCCTGAACCAGTTGAATTCACTGAAAGCGGATGAAGACTATACGCGTGCACAACTTGCAAAGACAGAATTGCGCGCGCCTTTTACAGGAGTCATCGGATTGAAAAATGTGAGCGAAGGAAGTTATGTTTCCCCGACACAAAGCATTGCATGGCTTCAGCAAATCGATCCCGTGAAAATCGACTTCTCCATTCCTGAAAAATATGCAAGCATGGTGAAGAAAAGTGATAAAATAAATTTCTTGATTTCAGATTCAAAAAATCCTTTCAGCGGAGAAGTCTATGCGATTCAGCCACGCATCAACGATGCAACACGTACGCTGGAGATCCGTGCACTGAGTCCGAACAAGGAAGGGAAAATAATTCCCGGAGCATTTGTAAAAATTGAACTGGTGCTAAAGGAAATTGAAAATGCAATCATGATTCCAACCGAAGCAATCGTTCCTGTCCTGAAAGGAAAAAATGTTTTTGTATACAGAAACGGAAAAGCGGAAGCACAAAAAGTGGAAACAGGAATACGTACCGATACAAAAATCCAGGTGGTAGACGGACTGAATGAAGGCGATACAATTATCACCTCAGGCATTATGCAGCTTCGCGCCGGCATGAACGTGAAAATTACTGACTGGAGTGATCATCGTGTGAAATAAAAAATCATTCTTAAAACTTTAAATCTAAAACTCCGAACTCAAATTTTTCCTTCTTGAATTCTTAAATGAACTTAAGCTCGACAAGTATAAATCGTCCCGTACTCGCCATTGTGATGTCGCTCATCATCATTTTGTTTGGCGGAATCGGCTATACGTTTCTTGGAGTTCGGGAATTTCCTTCGATTGATCCGCCCGTAATTACTGTGCGAACCAATTATACAGGTGCAAATGCAGATGTTATTGAATCACAGATTACAGAACCATTGGAAAAAGCAATCAATGGAATTGCAGGTATTCGTACGATTTCATCTGCAAGTAATTTAGGATCAAGTTCCATCACTGTTGAATTTAATCTTGACGCAAATCTTGAAGCAGCTGCAAACGATGTACGCGATAAAGTTTCACAGGCAGTTCGTTTTCTTCCACAGGATATTGATGGATTACCAACCGTTACCAAGAGCGATGCAAACTCAGATGCAATTATTTCTCTTACACTTCAAAGTAATACTCGAAACCAGCTTGAGGTAAGTGATTTTGCAGAGAATGTCATTGCTGAACGGCTTCAAACAATTCCGGGTGTAAGTACGGTTCAAATCTGGGGACAAAAAAAATACGCAATGCGGCTGTGGATTGATCCCGCAAAACTTTCTTCCTTCCGTCTCACACCACTCGATGTAAAGCAAGCACTCGATAAAGAAAATGTTGAACTTCCGGCAGGAAAAATTGAAGGAAACCAAACTGAATTGATTGTAAAGACAGTCGGCAAACTAACCACAGAAGATGAATTCAACAATCTAATTCTTGCCAATGATGGCGACAAAACTATTCGCTTAAAAGATGTTGGCTATGCCGTGCTTGGACCTGAAGTGGAAGAAACGAATCTGAAAAACAACGGCATTCCCATGATTGGTTGCGGTGTGGTTCCACAACCCGGAGCGAATTATATTGACATAGCCGATGAGTTTTACAAACGTCTTGACCAAATTCAAAAAGAACTTCCGAAAGATTACAAAATTGGTATCGCACTCGACAACACAAAATTTGTAAGGCGTTCCATCTCTGAAGTGAAAGAAACATTGTTGATTGCAATCCTGCTGGTGATCCTCATCATTTATCTTTTCTTCCGTGATTGGGTGATTGCATTTCGTCCGCTCATAGATATTCCTGTTTCTCTCATTGGTGCCTTCTTCATTATGTACATCATGGGATATTCCGTGAATGTGCTGACACTTCTTGCCATTGTACTCGCAACGGGATTAGTGGTTGACGATGGAATTGTCGTCACCGAAAACATTTTCAAAAAAGTGGAAGCTGGTATGGACCCGGTTGAAGCGGCACACAAAGGCACGAAGGAAATTTTCTTTGCCGTGGTCTCCACTTCGATAACGCTGGCAGCAGTTTTTATGCCCGTCATTTTCTTACAGGGATTTGTAGGAAGACTCTTTCGTGAATTCGGAGTCGTGATTGCGGGATCTGTTCTCATCTCCGCTTTCGTTTCTCTTACATTAACTCCGATGCTCAACGCTCGTTTGTTAAGAGGATCAACCAAGCACGGCCGGTTTTACGAAATGACAGAACCATTCTTCGAACGAATGATGAATGGTTATCGCAACTCACTTCGGAATTTTATGAAGCGCAGATGGCTGGGCTGGGGAATATTAGCCGGTACAATAATTCTTTTTGCAGGTGTCGGCTCGTTGTTACAAAGCGAACTCTCACCACTTGAAGACAGAAGCTGGTTCCGGATCATCTCCACTTCGCCGGAAGGATCATCGTATGAATTCATGGATAATTATATGGATAAAATCTCAACAATGATTGGAGATTCCGTTCCTGAAAAGAAAATATGTCTGACCATTACAGCCCCCAACTTTACAGGATCAGGCTCGGTGAATTCAGGTTTCGGTCGCGTAATGCTGACTGAACCTGATGAAAGAAAACGTTCGCAGAAACAAATCGTGGACAAAATGTCCGCTGCATTCAAACAGTTTCCTGACGCGCGAACGTTTGCAATCCAGGAACAATCTATTTCAGCAGGTGGCGGACCACGCGGAACATTACCGGTTCAATTTGTATTGCAAGCAGAAAATTTTGACAAGCTAAAAACAGCATTGCCGAAGTTCATGAAAGAAGTGAACAACGATCCTGTGTTTCAAGGAACTGATGTTAATCTCAAATTCAATCGTCCGGAATTACAGATAACAATTGACCGTGACAAAGCACGCAACCTCGATGTTTCTGTTCAGGATGTTGCACAGACACTTCAACTTTCACTGAGCGGACAACGATTTGCTTATTTCACGATGAACGGGAAGCAATACCAGGTGATCGGGCAATTTGATCGCGCTAACCGCGATGAACCACTCGACCTGAAATCTATTTATGTCAGGAATACAAACGGTGATCTTGTGCAGTTGGATAACGTAGTAAAAGTGGTTGAAGAAAGCAGTCCGCCACAATTATATCATTACAATAGGTATGAATCAGCAACAGTCTCTGCTGGACTTGCCCCGGGAAAAACAATTGGTGATGGAATCAAAGAGATGCAAAAAATCGCAAAGTATACATTGGATGAATCCTTTTCAACAGCACTTACAGGTTCGTCACGTGATTTTTCGGAGAGCTCATCCAACATCTTATTTGCATTCATACTCGCACTCATTCTTATCTACCTTATTCTTGCCGCACAGTTCGAAAGTTTTATTGATCCGATCATCATCATGCTTACTGTTCCGCTTGCATTGGCGGGAGCTGTTTTCTCACTCTGGTATTTTAACCAGACGCTGAACATCTTCTCTCAAATCGGAATGATCATGCTCATTGGACTTGTTACGAAAAACGGAATCCTTATTGTAGAGTTTGCAAACCAGTTAAAGGAGCAAGGCAAAAGTAAGATGGAAGCAATTCTCGAAGCCGCTTCACTTCGACTTCGCCCGATCCTGATGACCAGTATTGCAACCATGCTCGGTGCACTTCCGATTGCACTTGCGCTCGGTGCAGGATCAAAAAGCCGGATGTCGATGGGAATTGTAGTGATTGGCGGATTGATGTTCGCACTCGTTCTTACACTCTTTGTTATTCCTGCCATCTACTCGTATTTATCCAGAGAAAAAAAAGAAACACGTTGAGCCACATGAGTAGATTTTTTAGTTTGATTTTATTTTTTGCCGGCTTTTGCATGCATGGTTATGCACAGGAAAGATTAAGTCTTTCTGATGCAGTTGCACTTGCATTGAGAAATAATTATTCCATTCTTATTTCAAAAAACGAAACGGAAATGTCGGCAAACAATAACACGTCCGGTAATGCAGGTTTTCTTCCGTCCTTGAATGTGAATGCAGCAGGCAGTAAATCCGTGAACAATACAAAACAAAATTACTCAAGCGGAATTGAAGTAAATAAAAACAATGTATCATCAAACAATCTTTCCGCAGGAGCAGCACTTAACTGGACAATCTTCGATGGATTTAAAATGTTTGCAACACATAACAAACTTGCAGAACTTCAAAGTAAAGGAGAATTGAATCTCAAAATTGAAATTGAAAACGCTGTATCAAAAATCATCACTTCTTATTTCAGCGTTGTGAAGAACAAACAATTGTTAAAAGCGAGTGATGCTGCAATTGCTGTTTATCGTGACCGAGCAAGAATTGCAGAAACAAAATTCAACATCGGTTCTGCATCTAAACTTGAATTGCTCCAGGCAAAAGTGGACTTGAATGCGCAACGTTCTGCGCAGCTGAAAGAACAAACTGCTCTTGCCAATTCTAAAACCGATCTCAATCAATTGCTTGCCCGTGATGTAAATATGGATTTTGATGTGACGGATTCAATCGTCATTTCATACCAACCGAAACTTGATGACTTGAAAAAAACTGTTATCAACCAAAACACAACGTTACTTTCCGCACAAAAAGATTTAAGCATTTCTTCGTACACGATGAAAGAGATAGAATCACAGCGTTATCCGAAAATCGGGCTGAATGCGAATTACAATTATTCGCGCGCTGAAAATCAGGTTGGTTTTATTTTGTTAAATCAAAATGCCGGATTGAATTACGGCTTCACGGTGAGTTGGAATCTCTTCAATGGTTTCAACACAACGCAACAAATAAAAAATTCGAAGCTGGAT
>JAYTXY010000068.1:0-2425 GCA_043742705.1 Bacteroidota bacterium | reverse complement strand
TGACATCGTTCACACACATGAAACCAAAGCAAGTCTCATCACGCGCATGGCGGCTTATTTTGCAGGATGCAACTACATCATCTATGGTTTACATGGCGTTACATTCAACGATCCGATGAGTTTATTGAAAAGAAAATTTTACATCTGGCTTGAACGGATGACAATCGGAGTCAGCGATGTGGTGGTCGGAGTCAGCAACGATGTTCTCCGCCAATACCACGAAAATAAAATTGGAAAAAAAATTCCTTCTGTTGTCATTCATAGCGGGATTGACGTTGACACTTTTGAAAGAAATGCCGTACGTGATGAATTAGAAATTGCTGAACAAAAAAAAAAACTGAGCATTGATTCCGGCGATGTTGTCATCATCAACATCGGACGGTTTTCTTTTTCCAAAGCACAGCGATATACCATCCGGAGTTTTGCGGAGCTGAAAAAATTATTTCCACATACTAAATTGCTGCTGGTTGGAGAAGGTGAACTGATGAATGAATGTAAACAACTCGTGAAAGAGCTGCAATTGGAACACGATGTAATCTTCTATGGCTTCTCGGAAAATATTGCGGGTTTGCTATCGCTCGCTGATATTCATGTACTCACTTCATTGCGTGAAGGATTACCAAGAGTTGCCGTGGAAGCATCGCTGATGAAAGTTCCGACCGTTGCGTTTGAAGTCGAAGGAATAAGGGAAGTAATCACTGATAAAGAAAACGGATACATCGTTCCGCAATATGATATTGATAAGCTGACTGAGAAAACAGCAGAACTTATCCGTGACAAAGAAAAAAGAAACTTGTTTGGAGAACTCGTTTGCAACCATGTGAAGAAAGACTGGGATTCACGAGTGATGATTCAAAAGCTGAGAACTCTTTACAGCACAAAAAAAATAAACTGAAAAGGCAACATGCTAAATGCATTTACAGTTGATCTTGAAGATTGGTACCAGGGAGTTGGAATTCCTGTTTCGGAATGGCATCGTTATGAGAAACGGCTGCTCATCGGTCATGAAAGGCTATTGAACCTGCTGACAAAACACAAAGTGAAAGCTACTTTTTTCGTGTTGGGAAAAGTGATTGAAGAATATCCGCATGTCATCAAAGAGCTGATTAATGAAGGACATGAAATCGGCTGTCATACCTATTCTCACACAGAATTATTTTATCTCACTCCGGAACTTTTTGAAAAAGAATTGCAACAGTGCAACGATTTGCTGAAACCGTTCGGAAAAAGCTACGAAGGATTTCGTGCACCTTATTTCTCTATTGACAACCGTTCATTGTGGGCGCTTGATGTGCTGAAGAAAAATAATTACAAGTACGATGCAAGTATTTATCCAGGCGACAGCAAGAGAACAGGTATTTTCGGTTACCGGAAAGACATTCATCATTTAAAGGATGTTGATTTGTGGGAAGCTCCCATCACTACATTTAAACTTTTAAATTTTGATTTTGCGCTCGGAGGTGCTTACTTTCGCATTCTTCCTTACGGGATATTCACAAACAGACTAAAGCAATTGAATAAAAGTATTCCGGGAATATTTTATGTGCATCCGTGGGAACTTGATGAGAAGCATCCATATTTATCATCGTTGTCGAACCGTAGAAAGCTTCCTCACTATTACAATCTTCACAAAACAGGAAGCAGGATTGAAAAATTATTACAGGACTTTGAATTTTGTACGTTGCAGAAGTTAATCGATAAAAGTAAAAACAATGAGTAATCAATACGGAGCAGAAACAGGTCAGGTCGCCACTTTCTTCGAAGGATATGCAAGCAGTTTCGACAGTATTTATGGTCATGCGGAAAAAAGAAATTTTTTTCAAAGACAGATGGATCATTTTTTCAGGAAAACCATGTTCCTGCGGTTTAAAGAGACCTTGAAAGAAAGTGCGAAGCCGTCACTTGTCAGCATTCTTGATATTGGTTGCGGGCCAGGACATTATTGTTATGAATTCCTGAAACAAAACAAAAAAGTAACCGGACTGGATTTGTCTGAAGGGATGCTAAAGATTGCTCAGCAACACATTCAACAACTTCCGGCAAAGGCAGAAATTAAATTCATCCAGGCTGATTATTTGAACTATTCTTTCAATCAGAAATTTGATGCCGCATGCCTGATGGGATTTTTCGATTACATTAAAGACCCTTCTGATATTCTGCTGAAATTAAAAAAAGATATCTCCAAAGAGATCTACGCATCATTTCCGAAAAGTGGCGGACTGCTGGCAGTTCAAAGGAAAATCAGGTATAGGATGCGAAACTGTCCGTTGTATCTGTATTCCAAAAAAGATGTGACAAGATTGATGAATGAAGCGGGCTTTAAACAATTTGAAATCAAAGACTGCAGCAGGGATTGGTTTGTAAAAATTGTCCTTTAATAGGATCCTTTAAAATTCAGATTCAACCTTATGAATCCTGATTTTTC
>JAYTXY010000067.1:0-16223 GCA_043742705.1 Bacteroidota bacterium | reverse complement strand
AACCCGAGCTCGCTCGCGGCGGCGTCGACGAAATCACGCACGCTGTACTGCACGCCGCTCGCGATCACGAAATCTTCGGGCTTGTCCTGCTGCAGCATCAGCCATTGCGCTTCGACATAATCGCGCGCATGTCCCCAGTCGCGCTTCGCGTCGAGGTTGCCGAGGTACACGCAATCCTGCAAACCGAGCTTGATGCGGGCGAGCGCGCGCGTGATTTTGCGCGTGACGAAAGTTTCGCCGCGCACCGGCGACTCATGATTGAACAGGATGCCGTTGCACGCGAACATGCCATACGCTTCGCGGTAATTGACAGTAATCCAGTAGGAGTAAAGCTTCGCCACGGCGTATGGCGAGCGCGGATAGAACGGCGTGGATTCGCGCTGCGGCGATTCGGTTGTTTTGCCGAACAGCTCCGAAGTCGACGCCTGATAGAAACGCGTTTTGTCGTGGAGCTTCAATATGCGCATGGCTTCGAGCACCCGCAGCGCGCCGAGCGCATCCGAATTCGCGGTGTACTCGGGCTCCTCGAACGATACGGCGACGTGGCTTTGCGCGGCAAGGTTGTAGATTTCGTCCGGTTGCACTTGCTGAATCACGCGCATCAACGCCGAAGAATCGGTCATGTCGCCGTAATGAAGTATCAGGCGGCGGTGCGATACATGCGGGTCTTGATACAGATGATCGATGCGGTCGGTGTTGAACAGCGACGAACGACGCTTGATTCCGTGCACGACATAGCCTTTGCCGAGCAGGAATTCGGCAAGGTAGGCGCCATCCTGACCTGTGATACCTGTGATTAGAGCAACTTTCATAGTGTACAAACAATGGTTTAATTGAACGAATTTTTTGAAAAGTCAAAAGTACAAATTCGCCACGACTTATAGAGTATATTTGCGCCAACAGAAAACCATGAGCCCGAAGATTAAACTGGTATTTGCCACAAACAACCAGCACAAGCTGAAGGAAATTCGCAGTCTGCTGAAAGACGATTTCGAAATTTTCAGTCTGAAAGACATTGGCTGTGATGACGAGCTTCCTGAAACTTCATGGACATTGGCAGGCAACGCACTGCAAAAGGCGCAATATGTTTATGACAAGTATGGAATGGATTGCTTTTCCGATGACACCGGACTGGAAATTGACTTACTCGGCGGGAGACCCGGTGTTTATTCTGCACGTTTCGCCGGAGTGAATGCAAGTTCCGGTAACAACATTGAAAAAGTGCTGCGTGAAATGCACGACATTGAAAACCGGAAAGCACGATTCAAAACCATCATCGCACTGATCACTGAAAACGGACAAAAATATTTTGAAGGAGTTATCGAAGGCTCAATTACAACTGACCTCAGAGGCAATTCCGGTTTCGGTTACGATCCTGTTTTTATTCCCGATGGAAGTGAGAAAACTTTTGCTGAAATGGGCGAGGAGGAAAAAAATAAAATCAGTCACCGCGCACGGGCGCTCGAGAAGCTTGTTGGTTTTTTGAGAGAGAAGTCTTTCGGCTCACATGTAAAATCAAACGAAAAATAATTTCAATATTTAGTTGGGTTATTTTATAGTTTGTTTTAAAATTGATCATGAATGAATTTTTACTACATTGGAGTATGAAAAGGATTTCATTCCTGCTTATGTTTTTTCTTTTGTGTTTATCTAAGCCTGCTATAGCGCAATGGAACTACTATTGTTATTTCCCGACTTTTTATCCTGCTCCATCAGTTCAATGTTCTTTTTTGGGAACAGATTTTATTAATAAAGATACCGGTATATATATTCGTGACTGCTATTTCAGTCCCCACACCGGTCACTATACTTCATTGTTTAGAACTAATGATGGAGGGCAAAATTGGATAACCTCACCTTTAGGAGCGGATAATGGCGGCTCGTTATTTTTATTTAGTGCAAGAAAAGAGAAAACTTTTTTTTGTGCTGAAAATGAAGGTGGCATAAGTTCACCAAATGATCCATCGGGATCATTATTCAAATCTCAAGATGGAGGTATTTCATGGGATTCTTTGTATTCTAAATTATTCACTAATATTTTTAGCTTTTCTGCTATTGATACAAGTCACTTTTATTTTTTGCGTTCAGTCAGTATTCAAGCTTCCCCATATGCATGCTATTTGGCAAAGTATCAAAATGGATTATGTAATGATACATTGACAGATTTAACTTCAATTACTCCTGAAAGACTTTTCTTTCCGGATACATCCGTTGGTTATTTGACCGCGTTGGGTCATCCCTATTTTTATAGTCCTGTAAATCATTTATACAAAACAATTGATGGAGGCGCCTCCTGGAACACGACTTTTTATGATTCCATTAGAAATATAAAGGACATGTTTTTTACTTCCAGTGACATTGGTTATCTGGTTTGTGATTCCGGTAAAATAATAAAGACAGATAACGGAGGAGTAAGTTGGCAATATCTCATTTCTGGAACAACCATGAATTCTATTTTTTTTATTAATGATTCTGTTGGTTTTGCTGCCGGAGATTCCGGTGTAATTATCAGAACAATTGACGGAGGAATTAATTGGAATCGTGATTCCACTACAACGCATGATTTGTTTTCTAAAATTTTCTTCGTGAATGACAGTATTGGCTTTGCTGTTGCGGGTCAGTGGATGTACACAATAAATTTGCGAGCTCCTGTTGCAATATGGGAGTTAGTTAATTCTCATGAAACTGATTTTACTCCCTATCCAAATCCAACGAGTGGTAATTTCTTTGTTCAAATACCGGATTTATTTAAGAGTAATGAGAAACTGTTTTATACTCTTTACAATGACATTGGAGTAATTTTGGAGCAGAGATTTATCAAGGAAGGCGATAAAAATATTAGTTTTGATATGTCTTCTGAGCCCAAAGGAATTTATTTTATGACTATGTCGAATGGAACGAAATATCTAAGCGGTAAAATTGTTTTAGAATAGAAATCATGTCCCTTTGTTTAGTATAATTAATTACTCTGATTCAATTATAAATTATTTCTTCCTTTCTTGACTTCTCAATTAGTACATTCGTAAATATTCGTAATTAGTAGTATGGATAATACAAAAGATTTTACTGACGTTTTACTTTACTTCGTTCCCGCATTCCTGGTGCTTGCTGCCGTATTTATGTTGATCAAACGTTTTCTTGACCGCGATTATAAATTCCGGTTGATGGATGCAAAAAGAAATGCGCAGAAGGATTCTCTTCCGTTAAAGTTGCAGGCGTATGAACGGTTAATTTTATTTCTTGAACGCATTTCACCAAACAGCTTATTGGTGAGAACGCATCGTGGCGGAGTTTCAGCAACGCAATTGCATTCAGATTTACTGGCGACCGTGCGTGCTGAATTTGAACACAACCTTTCTCAGCAACTTTATATTTCTTCATCAGCTTGGGAGTCCGTAAAGAATTCCAAAGAAGATACACTAAAGCTCATCAACATGGCTTACAACGAAGTTGGACAGAATGCAAACGGAATGCAACTCAGTGCGGAAGTGTTTGAACAAATCATGAAGACAGAATCAATTCCAACTCAAAAGGCAATTGACTTTCTGAAGAACGAAGCGAAGCAACTTTTAAATTGAAAAGAATTTTTAATTCGTGTATTCGTACATTCGAATCCTATTCGCAATTCGATACAGGAAAATTAGAATTTAATGGAGGAGAAAAAAATAATAACTGAAAGCGGAATCGAAATCAAGCCGGTTTATACTTCGCATCCTGATCAGCATGAAATGCCGGGAGAATTTCCGTTTACACGCGGTGTTCAACCTGATATGTATCGTAGCAGGCAATGGACAATGCGACAATACGCGGGTTTTTCTACAGCTGAAGAGTCGAACAAGCGATATCACTATTTATTAAACCAGGGACAAACGGGTTTGTCTGTTGCATTTGATCTTCCAACGCAAATCGGTTACGATTCTGATCACGCATTGTCGGAAGGTGAAGTCGGAAAGGCAGGAGTCGCCATCGATTCGCTGCAGGACATTGAAATTCTTTTTGACGGAATTAAGCTGGAGAATATTACCACTTCGATGACGATCAATTCCACCGCTTCAATTTTACTTGCATTTTATATTGCGTTGGCAAAGAGGCAAGGTGCTGACCTGAAAAAAATTTCAGGGACCATTCAAAATGATTTGCTCAAAGAATATGCTGCACGCGGAACGTACATCTATCCTCCAAAACCATCGATGCGAATCATCACCGACATCTTTGAATATTGCGCCAAGGAAGTTCCGAAGTGGAATACAATTTCCATTTCAGGATACCACATCCGCGAAGCAGGATCTACTGCTGTGCAGGAGTTGGCGTTTACCCTGTCAAACGGAAAAGCATATGTGAAAGCAGCGCTGGAAAAGGGACTCGACATTAATGTATTCGGAAAACGACTTTCTTTTTTCTTCAACGCACACAACAATTTATTCCAGGAAGCTGCGAAGTTCCGTGCCGCACGCAGGATGTGGGCGAAGATCATGAAAGAGCTTGGAACCACGGATGAGCGCGCCATGATGCTGCGCTTTCATACGCAGACCGGAGGATCTACACTCACTGCGCAACAGCCGATGAACAATGTTAGCCGTGTAACAATACAGGCTTTGTCAGCCGTGCTAGGAGGAACGCAATCATTGCATACCAACGGATATGATGAAGCCTTGAGTCTTCCGACTGAAGAAGCTGCGCGTATTGCCTTGCGTACGCAACAAATCATCGCACATGAGAGCGGAGTGCCTGATACCGTTGATCCGCTTGCCGGTTCTTATTTTGTGGAAACGCTCACGGATGAACTGGAAGCGAAAGCATGGGATTACATTCATCGTATCGATGCCATGGGAGGAGCAGTGAGTGCAATTGAAGCGGGATTCATGCAAAATGAAATCGCAAGAGCTTCTTATGATTACCAGCAGTCCATTGAAAAAAATGAACGCATCATCGTTGGCGTGAATAAGTTCACGATGCAGGAATCGCCATTTGATAAACACTTTATTGTGGATGATTCAATTCGATTATTGCAGTCTGAAAAGTTGGAGAAACTAAAAGCGGAACGCGACTCAGCGAAAGTTGCGTCTTCACTTTCTAAAATTGAATCAGCAGCAAAAGGAAATCAAAACCTGATGCCTTGCATCATTGAAGCCGTTGAAAATTATTCAACACTTGGTGAAATTGCTGATACGATGAGGAAAGTTTTCGGTGAACACCGATGATTATTGTTTCGCAGTATTCTCCCTGACCAAAACAAACACGTCTTCATTGTCCCTTTTCATCCTGTGCTTTTCACGCGCGTAACGTTCCAGGTTTTTGGGGTTGTTCAGGAGATCACTCACTTCAGCTTTGTTCTTTCCGATTTCTGAAATGTAATAGTCGCGCTCCTTTTCAAGCTGGTGAAGCTTGCTTCTGTACGAATGCTGCGTGATAAAATCGTTGCGGTCAAAAAAAGACAACCAGATCAAAAACGAAAAAGCTGTGATGAAGTATTTGTTCTTCAGCATGCTTCTGTATGGCTCGGGAATGTTCTTGAAATATTTCTTTTTCATTTTCTCAAAGGTAACCTGATTCATAACATACCAACAGAACAGCTTCTTTGTTTTTGTAACAGCGGACTGTTCATAATTGGCAATCCCAATGAGGACGAAAGCCTGATTGGGATGAGCGAATAACTTTGTCGTGCTTTTTTTAAATTAATATTCGTAATCGAACATACTGCTGATGTTGTTATCAGCAATTTGTGTTGCAAGCGCGCCCCAGTTTTCAACGACAGTCGTGATGCTGAGGTTGCTGTTCACATTCAGTTGTACTCCGTCAAAAAGTTTTGCATAATCAGCCGTCATGTGAATATACATTTGTTGATCAGGAACCACCGTGTAATTCTGATCAGGCATAGTCACAGTAATGCGATGCCAGGTTGTTCCGATTTTGTAAGTGAAAGGAACAAGATCCGTTCCTGTCATTGCATCAGTTGTGTCAATGATACCCTGGAAATTGACGAATACAAAACCATCAGGTTGTGCAGTGCTGCTGAACCACATGGAAGGTTGATTGAGTATCACATCAGAAGAAGAAGGAGTAGAACCATTGACGGCATCGCTTAAACCAACATCAAAGCGGACTGATTTGTAATTTCCTGCTGTCACGCTTCCGATTGTATACACTTCTGTTCCTTGTTTCACTAAGACAATTGTGGAAGGCCCGTCTACAACCGATCCGTCAGTCTTGATCAATTTGATATTGGACAGATAAAGTTGTGCTGTTGTCACAGCAATTTTTCTTCCGCTTGTCATCACCACTGTGTCACCATAATTTCCCACTTCATTTGAATCAGCATTGGTGTGTATGTGTAACGAAAGTGTTCCTGTTGTTGACTCAGGCGGTGTTGCGGTAGTGTCCTTTTTACATGAACTGAATACAAAGACAATAAACAATGCACTCAGGAAGACTGACTGAATATTTTTCATTCTAAATAAGATATTAAATAGTTTAGGTTGGAATCTGAAAATAAAATAAAGCTCAATTAACTTTCGCTTTTCCTGTCACAGCATTCATCACAGCAGAACCATTTGGGTTTTCATCTGACAGGAACGGATAACGATAATCCGTTGGCGGAACAAGCGTTTCTTTAATAGTACGCGGAGAAATCCATCGCAACAAGTTGATCAAGGATCCTGCTTTGTCATTGGTTCCCGAACCTCTGCTGCCGCCAAACGGTTGTTGCCCCACAACTGCTCCTGTACACTTATCATTGATGTAAAAATTTCCTGCAGCATTCATAAGTTTTTTCATCGCAGCATCAATCGCATAACGATCCTGTGAAAAGATAGAGCCTGTCAGCGCGTAAATGCCTGTCTTGTCAACAATGTCAAGCGTCTCTGTAAACTTAGCATCGTCATAGACATGAATAGTGAGAACAGGTCCGAACAATTCTTCGCACATCGTAACATAAAAAGGATCTTTCGCTACGATGACAGTTGGCTGAATAAAATATCCTTTTGATTTATCATACGTTCCGCCTGCAATGATTTCTACGTCCTTGCTTTGTTTTGCATTGTCGATGTACTTCGCAAGTTTGTCAAAAGACTTTTCATCAATCACGGCATTTACAAAACAGGAGAAGTCTTCTGTCGGACCAACTTTAATGGAAGCGAGATCAGCAATAATATTTTCTTTTACAGCACTCCATAAACTTGAAGGGATGTATGCACGGGAAGCAGCGGAACATTTTTGTCCCTGGTATTCAAATGCTCCTCGTGTCAATCCGGTTGACAATGCTTTCACATCTGCAGAAGGATGAGCGAGTATGAAATCTTTTCCTCCCGTTTCTCCGACAATGCGTGGATATGATTTGTACTTGTGAATGTTGTTGCCAATTGTTTTCCAGATATCCTGGAATATAGCTGTGGATCCTGTAAAATGAATGCCTGCAAAATCAGGATGATTAAAAATTACTTCGCCGGCTTCCGGTCCTGAAACATAAACAAGGTTGATTACTCCGGCCGGCAATCCTGCTTCCATGAAAACTTTCATGAGAATGTTAGCTGCATAAATTTGTGTGTTCGATGGTTTCCACACCACGGTATTTCCCATCATGGCAACAGATGTTGGAAGGTTTCCTGCAATGGCTGTAAAGTTGAATGGCGTGAGTGCAAAAACAAACCCTTCCAATGGACGATGCTCAACACGATTGTAAACTCCTTTTGATGAAATAGGTTGCTGCGTATAAATCTCGCGCATGTATTGTACGTTGAAGCGCAGAAAGTCAATCATTTCGCAAGCTGCGTCAATCTCTGCCTGGTATGCATTCTTACTTTGACCAATCATGGTGGCAGCGTTGATCGTTGCGCGATAAGGTCCCGCAAGAAGTTCGGCTGCTTTCAAAAAGATGGAAGCACGGTGTTCGTAACTGAAATCAGCCCAGGCAGTTTTCGCTTTCAATGCTGCATCAATAGCCATTTGAACATGACTTTTATCTCCGGCATGATAATGAGCGGTTGTATGCTGATGATCGTGTGGAGGCGACATTCGTATTTTTTTCTCTGTACGGATTTCTTTCCCTCCAATGTACATCGGAATGTCCATCACTTCACTGCGCATTTTTTTAATGGTCGCCTTTAAAGTTTCACGTTCCGGACTTCCGGGAGCGTAATTCAAAACCGGTTCATTTACAGCCGCCGGCACCTGGTAAATTCCATTGCTCATGGTAAAATTATTTTGACGTAAAGGTAAGGAATTAAGTCATTACAGGTTTTTAGTTATGAAATCCTCAGTTTAGAATTATGAGTTATGAATTCAGAATTTTCATTTTTATGGTAAGACCTTATGAATACGTCTTTTTCTGTAGTTTTGATTTTTAATGGGTAGATTTTAATATGGTATTTTAAATTTATTATTCAGCTTCCTGAGAGTTAGTTTTCCAGGCACAACTCATAATTTATAATTCATAACTCATAATTCTATTCATGAAACTTCCTTCTCTCGATTCACTCATCAGCAAAACCAACACGACATTCAGGCGATTTTCATTGTCAATCATCCTGACTTTGATAGGCGCAGGTTGCGCCATTCTGATCTTGCATTTGCCTTATGAGTTAGAGAAATCCCATCATTATTACTGGAACCTCCTGATGAGTTGCTACCTCGGCATGTTGCTGTTCATTGCGACTTCAGTGTATTGCGAACGGGTGCAAATGAAACCTGCGAGGAAAATGATTCTTCATTTGATTGGATTCGCTTTTATTGTTCTCTATTATTTTTTTCTTCCGGATCATTTCATGGCTATCAGCGTGATTCGGTTTGCGCTATTTTCAATTGGTCTGCATCTGCTCATTGCATTTGCTCCGTTTATAGGCAGCGGTGAGTTGAATGGGTTCTGGCAATACAATAAAATTATTTTCCTGAGAATATTAACATCTGCTTTGTATTCAGCGGTTCTGTATATCGGACTTGCATTGGCAATTTTCGCCATCGACCAGTTGTTTAAAGTTCACATCGATGGAAAGACGTATGGTGATCTTTGGATTTTTATCGCAGGAGTTTTTAATACCTGGTTTTTTCTTGCAGGATTTCCAAGTGAGTTTGAAACTCTTGAAGCGGAAACGGATTATCCAAAAGGATTGAAAATATTTACACAGTATGTTTTGCTGCCGCTAATCACCGTTTATCTCTTGATTTTGTATGCATACATGTTGAAGATCATTTTCACTGGAGAATGGCCGGAAGGTTGGGTATCGTATCTCGTTCTTGGTTTTTCAATTGCAGGAATTCTTTCCCTGCTGCTTATTCATCCTGTCAGGAATGATGAGAACAATAAATGGATGCTGGTTTTCTCTCGCTTTTTTTACTTCGCTATTTTTCCTCTTATCATTTTGTTATTCCTTGCCATCAAGCGAAGAATCAGTGATTACGGAATTACGGAGAACCGGTATTTTGTTCTCGTACTTGCGCTATGGCTTGTGTTCATCGCTATTTACTTTCTTTCATCGAAAATCAAAAACATAAAACTTATTCCGATCTCACTTTGTCTCGTTGCGTTTCTGTCATCGTTTGGTCCGTGGGGCGCTTTTGAGGTTTCCCTGAGAAGTCAGAAAAAGCATTTATCATCTGTGCTAGAAAAAAATAAAATGTTGTCAGACGGAAAAATAATGAAGGCAGCGGATAAAATTCCTTTTGATGATCACAAAGAAATCAGTTCTGTGATTGAATACCTGGTAGAAGTTCACGGTTATGAAACCTTGCAACCATTCTTTGTTCAGAATCTTGATTCACTTATGAAATCTGATTCAACAATTAATTTGCGTTACTCGTATGGACAAGCCAATAAGATTCTCGGCTTGATGAACATAAGTTATGTCGGCAGGTACGTGAACAATGAAAACCAAGAACAGAACATCAGCTATCGGTCTGAATCGAACAATACAGTTGACATCAACGGGTACGATTATTTTATTTCGAATTATTCGGGTTACAGGCGCGATTCAACAGATACAATTTGTTCGTCTTACCAACTTGGAAAGAATTTACTTGTCGTGTGTTTTCATGGGAAGAAAAATCAAGTGTCAATTTCTGATCACAGTAATCCCGAAATAATTTTTGATGTTTCAGCATTGGTTGATTCAGTGCAAGCGAAACATTATGAAGACTTCAAAGAAGTGAAGGCAGAAGAAATGATGATGACTTCAGGGAACGATAAACTTTCAGCCCGAATTCTTTTCAGAAATATTTATGGAGTTGAAAAACAAGACACGCTTAAGTTGACAAGAATAGAAGCGGATATTATGATTCGATTCAATCGTGAGAAAGAAAATGAAGTCGGTGAGCGGAATCAGTAAGCAATTTCTGTATTCTGATTTTGAAAGTGAGAAAGTGAGAAAGTGGGAGAGTGAGATCGTTAGCAAATCTTGATTCTTGATTCTTGTATCTTGCGTCTGATTAAACGGGGATGTAGCTCAGTTGGCTAGAGCATCCCGCAAGACTGCAGGAAGGTAGCTGGGTTCAAAAATAAAAACGGGGATGTAGCTCAGTTGGCTAGAGCACTTGCATGGCATGCAAGGGGTCGTGGGTTCGAGTCCCATCTTCTCCACTAGATTTTTAAAATTTTTCTAATGTCTCATTATGTTTATGTGCTTTATTCAGTAAAACTGAATAGGTATTATGTAGGTCAAACACATGATATTGAAAATCGGTTGTCGCAGCATAATAGTGGAAGAAATGTTTCTACAAAAGGTGGCATTCCATGGGACTTGAAGTATACTGAAATCTTTAATACAAGATTTGAAGCAATGCAGCGTGAGTCTCAAACACTTAAGAGATCTCGATATAAGAGAGAAGCCGTGGGTTCTCCCGCAGGCTTGCGGGACATCTTCTCCACAAAAATTATTAAAAAGTCGTGGTTTCTTTCGCAGTATTGAAGTACGTCTTCTCCACCAAACACTTATTTATTTCTCCCAAAAGTTAAAAAAGAGGCAATCATTGTAGGAATGATCGTCTCTTTTTCTATTTTCGCATCCCTCAATCAATTTAGTGAAACAACAACATGAAAAAATTAGCCTTTCTCGCCTCCGTTCTTGGATTTTTTATTGCCTGTACCAATGATTCTCAGAAACATCAACAGGAAGTTCAGAACTACCTTGATGGTTATAACAATAAGTACAAAGAACTTTATACAGCTTCCAGTGAAGGTCAGTGGAGTGTGCAAACGCATATTGTAGAAGGAGACACAACCAACGCTTACAACTCACGTGTGGCTGATGAAGCCATGGCAAAGTTCACCGGAAGCAAGGGGAATATTGACACTGCAACCAATTTTCTGAAATGGAAAAGTGAATTAACTCCACTCCAGGTAAAGGAACTTGAAAAAATTCTTTTCCTCGCAGCAGGAAACCCTGAAAGTGTTGAAGATATTGTGAAGGAACGGATCAAAGCTGAAACGGCACAGACTGAAAAATTGTATGGCTTTAAGTTTTCGGTGGATGGAAAAGAAATTACGCCCAATGAAATCAACAAAATCCTGAATGAGTCAAAAAATCTTGAAGAAAGACGCAAAGCATGGGAAGCAAGTAAGGAGGTAGGAAAAAGTTTAAAAGACGGATTGGTTCATCTGCGTGACTTGCGAAACAAGGTTGTTCAGGCGCTTGGTTACAAAGATTACTTCTCATACATGGTGAGTGAATACGGAATGACAAACGATGAAATGATGACGTTGCTTCACAAGTTTAACCGCGAGTTGAATCCACTGTTTCGCGAGTTGCATACGTACGCACGTTATGAGTTGGCAAAAAAATATGGTGTGAAGGAAGTTCCTGATTATATCCCTTCGCACTGGATCACCAACAAGTGGGGACAGGATTGGAATGAAATGATTTCAGTAAAAGGAATGAACCTCGATAGCGCACTCAAAACAAAAACTCCTGAGTGGTTTCCAAAGCAAGCCGAGAAATTTTACGTGAGTATCGGTTTTGATTCCTTGCCAAAGGTTTTCTGGGAAAGATCTTCACTTTATCCTGTTGCGAAAGATGCCGGATATAAAAAGAACACACATGCTTCGGCATGGCACATGGATCTTGATAAAGATGTTCGTTCACTGATGAGCATCGAGCCGGATGCTGAATGGTACGAAACCGTTCATCATGAATTCGGCCACATCTATTATTACATGACGTACAGCATTCCTGAAAACCCTTTCCTGATGAGAGAAGGCGCCAATCGCGCATACCACGAAGCGTTGGGAAGCATGATGGGACTTGCTGCAATGCAGAAACCATTCGCAGCCGGACTTGGTCTGGTAGATGGAAACAGTCCGACCGACACGATTCATCAATTGCTGAAAGACGCCATGAACTATGCTGTCTTTATTCCATGGAGTGCCGGAACGATGAGCCAGTTTGAACATGATTTGTATACTGAGAATCTTTCTCCCGATCAATTTAACAAACGCTGGTGGGATATCGTGAAACAATATCAGGGAATTGTTCCTCCGACAGATAGGGGTGAAGATTACTGCGATGCAGCATCCAAGACACACATCAACGATGATCCGGCAGGCTACTACGATTACGCATTGTCTTACATTCTTCTTTTTCAGGTGCACGATTACATCGCGAAAAATATTTTGCATCAGGATCCTCATGCGACTAATTATTTTGGCAACAAGGAAGTCGGAAAGTTCATTCAAGAGATTATGCGCCCGGGCGGCAGTGGTGACTGGAGAAAATTATTGAAAGATAAAACAGGAGAAGATCTGAGTGCACGCGCCATGCTCGATTATTTCAAGCCACTTATGGAATGGCTGAAGAAAGAAAATACCGGCAGAAAGTACTCAATGCCTGAAATGAATTAATGAACCTCACTAACAATTGAAATAAAATAATCATCAACATGAAAAAATATTTAGCTGCCTTCTTAATTTGTTCATCCTTCTTTGTCTCAGCTTCTTTTGGCGTTAATTCATGGGTGCAGAAAAGCGACATAGCGACTGCTACAACAGTAGCGAGAAAGAATGCTGTTGCTTTTGCAATCGGTACCAAAGGATACATTACAACGGGATTAGCATCAGCCGGAGTGAAATTAAAAGACACGTGGGAGTACAATCAGTCTACAAGTGCCTGGACTCAGAAAGCAGACTTCGGTGGTTCAGCACGATATGCTGCAGTCGGGTTTGCAGTGGGCAATTACGGATATGTAGGAACCGGTAATGATGGGGCTGAACAAACCAATTTTTATAAATATGATCCGTCAGGAAATGCATGGACGGTTATTACCGCGTTTCCAGGTGCGGCACGAAGATCAGCATGTGCATTCGCAACGTCAACAGATGGTTATGTTGGTTTAGGATTCAGTAGTTCTCCATTTGCAGATTTCTACAAATACAATCCCGGAACCGGAATGTGGACTACGATTGCAGCTTTCCCCGGAGGAACAAGGTATCTTGCCGTTGCAGCTTCTGTAAATAATAAGGGATATGTCGGAACAGGATTGAGCGGAGCTACCTATTATCAGGATTGGTATGAATACAATCCGACCGGAAATTCATGGGTAGTGAGAACAGGTTTTACGGGAGGGATGCGTGCCGAAGCAATGGCATTTGGTGTAAGTGGAAAAATATTTGTGGGAACGGGAAATGACAACAACAATGTTCAGAAGATTGATTGCTGGGAATTCGATCCTACCGGAAATACCTGGACAGTACGGGCAGACGTTGCGCTGAATACCTTCCGGAGAAACGGAGCTGTGGGATTCGCCATTGGAGGTTATGGTTATTGTGCGACAGGAACAGGTCCGAATGGTGTTATGAAAGACTTGTATGAATATACTCCGCTCACAGGAGTTGAAGAATTAATATTGAGGGACAACAGCGTTTCTGTTTATCCAAATCCAAGCAAAGGAAACATGACTGTTCAATATGAGTTTCTAAAAAATGTTTCCGGAGAATTTTTGTTGATGGATCTTTTAGGAAACCTGGTTGCTTCTTATGAAATGAACGCAACAGGAAAATCCCTGAAAATTGAAGAGCCTTCTTTGAGTGATGGAATTTACTATTACCGTGTTCTTGTAAAGGACAAGTTGGTTACTTCAGGAAAAATTCTGATTGCAAAATAAAAATATGCAACGGAAAAGGATTATTCTTTTTTTCAGCGGTGTTGTTTGTTTGTTACTTGCAGGCGGTTGCACAACCAAAACGATTTCTCCGGGCGGAACAGATTCTGCTTCAGGAGACACGGTAGCCGAAAAGATTAGTGCTACATCTTCCACAGTCCCGAATGATTCCTCAAATTCAATTGTCAAAACGGTTGAAGGAAATTCTTCTTCGAAGTCTGATCACATTTCCAATTCTGAAGTGAAGGTTTTTAGAAATGATCCTCCGCTTTCAGGATATGGTTACGATATCCTCGTTAATGGAAAAGTATATGTTCATCAGCCAAACATTCCTGCAGTTCAGGGAAATCGAGGGTTTTCTACAGAGCAAGCGGCACGAAAAACAGCATCTCTCGTTGCTTTCAAGATCAAAAACAAAATTTTGCCTCCATCCATCGAAGTTAGAGAGTTGGATAGCATGGGAGTCCTTAAATGATGTGAAAATAAATAAACGATGCGTAGATATACAAATTGAAATGCCCTGTCAAGTGGATTCTTTTTAATTTGCACATCATCAAATCTGCACATCAATTCATTTGCACATTTCCAAATTGAATAACTATCTTCGCGCGCTCAAAAAATTCAAACCTGATAATTTTAAAAACCAAATAATGAAAAGAAAATCAATTTTATTGGCTGTATGTTTCAGCTTTAGCGCTCTTATTTCCTGCGAGGGACAAAAGGGTGGAGGAGATGTTTCCTTGAAATCCAAAACTGATTCTGTTGCTTATGCAATCGGAATTACCATTGGTAACAACATGAAAAAGGACGGACTTGATTCGTTAAATACAGATGTTCTTTTCAAAGCAATTAAACATGCTTTGAAGGGTGATAGTGCATTGTTCAGTCAAACAGCTTGTCAGTCGGTAATCCAGTCTTACATCGGTGATAAACAAAAGCAGAAATCAGAAGTGAACATTGCAGTTGGAAAGAAGTTTCTTGATGATAATAAGAGCAAGCCTGGCGTCAAAGTTTTGCCTGACGGAATGCAGTACATCGTAATGAAAGAAGGAACCGGTCCGATGCCTACAGCGAACGATACAGTAACTACTCATTACCACGGAACATTGATTGACGGTACTGTATTCGATAGTTCTGTTGATCGTGGACAACCTGCTGAGTTTCCCGTTGGGGCTGTTATCAAAGGCTGGACTGAAGCATTGCAGATGATGAAAGTCGGCTCGAAATGGAAATTGTTTATTCCATCTGAATTAGCATATGGCGACAGAGCTGCAGGCCCGAAGATTCAGGCGAACTCAACACTTGTTTTTGAAGTTGAACTTCTCTCTATAAAGGGAAAATAAGAATCTCCCTTTCTATATTTTCAAAAGGCTGTCACTCCAGACAGCCTTTTTTTTGGCTAGCCTGTTTTTCTATTTTTTATCTTTTGACTCGAGAGTTTTTGGACACTTTTCTTAAAAATCAGTCCGACAGGGTCTCTCCGAAGTAAAATTTAATCTTTGATTATCAATGTATTATTAATTTATTTGAAAATAATTAGTACTATGTGTTGCATAGTACTATTCTATAACCATATCTTTGTATCGCAATTATTAATGTAATGCACAGTACTATCAGAAAAACGAAAATGAAATTCACTAACTCAAATAACAATTCTAAAAAATCCAATGTCATGAAATCAACGATTCACGAATTCCAAAATTCATTTGGCAGAATGATGAGTAAAACAAAATTAATGTCTGCTGTTGTAGTGATGGTGTCACTCTCAACATTTGCTCTTGCAAGTTGCGCTTCTGTTTCCGCAGCTACATCTGAAAACAGGATGATCAACGAAAACTTCTACGGGTTGATCCTTCAAACCAATGCTCATGTAATCCTGAACCAGGGAACAGAAACTACAGTTCGTATTGAAGGCGACCAAAAAAGTGTGTCATCTGTTGAGACATCTGTTGAGAACGGAGCACTCGTTATTAAAAGTAAGAACGATGCATTTGTCACCATCTATGTAACGGTTGATGACATTAACCTGATTGAAGTGGATGGAAGCGGAAAAGTATTCTGCAACCAGTTGATCAACTCCGACATGCTTTTACTGAAAGTGGTTGGTTCAGGATCCATCAACGCAGATGTTCGGACACTTTCCC
>JAYTXY010000066.1:0-6374 GCA_043742705.1 Bacteroidota bacterium | reverse complement strand
CTGAAGCCTTTTGTAATTGGAATGGGATTGGATGAAACATTGAAAAAGACCTTTGACTGTGTCGGTAAATTTTATGATGCAACAAGCGAAGAAACTTTTCGCGAAGCATTGAACGTTGTAATTTCACAAGCGCTTAATAACACAACTCTCCAGGTCAATTTGCTTGACATTTATAACAAGCCAACTGAAACAAATGTCGACATGACTTTTTATGATACGTTTGGAAACATCCGTTATAATTTCGTTCATACAATCAACAGTCACGGCAATCCGGACACGTTGATCATTGATCCTCTTGCAACTTATAACATTGTTGTTCACACTACTCCACCTGTTTCAAAAGATTCAGTAACGCTCACTCCCGGTAAACACACCATCGTAGGAATTGATGCACCGCAAGGTTACCTCTATTTGAAATTTGACGGGATGCCTGAGTACAAAAAACTTCAAACCATTGTTCGCAAACGCAATGATTCGCGAACACTCGTTGTCCAGGATTTCAACACGACAGAAAAATACATTGTTGGAAAATACGACCTTGAAATACTGACACTGCCGAGAATTTATTTACCGGACGTTGACATTACACAAAGTACAACAACCACGATCCAGATTCCTCAGCCGGGAATAGCTACGTTCGTATCGAATGGTCCCGGATACGGAAGTATTTTCGTTGAGGAAAAAAATGAAATGAAATTGATTTATAACCTCGATGAAAATTCAACAAAAGAAACTGTAATCATGCAACCGGGAAATTACCGCGTTGTATTTCGTCCGAGAAATTCAAAAGAATCTGTTTACACCATTGAACGGAAGTTCAGTGTTACATCCGGAGATTCAAAAGTGATCGTATTAAATTAAGAACAATAAGCTAAGACATAAAATAAATCGCGCATGAAAAAATTTACATACACAGATAAAAAGGATACTCGTTCAGGATTCGGAGCAGGCTTGCTTGAGTTGGGAAGAAAGAATCCAAATGTTGTTGCTTTGTGTGCAGATCTCACCGGCTCGCTTAAGATGGACGCTTTCGAAAAAGAATTTCCGGATCGTTTTTTCCAGGTAGGAATTGCAGAAGCGAACATGATGAGCATGGCTGCAGGAATGACTATCGGAGGAAAAATTCCTTTCACCGGAACATTTGCCAACTTCTCAACCGGCCGTGTATATGACCAGATCAGACAATGCATTGCTTATTCAGATAAAAATGTAAAGATCTGCGCATCACATGCAGGAATTACACTTGGAGAAGATGGAGCCACTCACCAGATTCTTGAAGACATCGGAATGATGCGCATGCTTCCGGGAATGGTTGTCATCAATCCTTGTGATTACAACCAAACGAAAGCTGCAACCCTTGCCATTGCAGAATACCATGGTCCGGTTTACCTGAGGTTTGGACGTCCAGTTGTTCCGAATTTCACTCCTGCCGATCAGAAATTTGAAATCGGAAAAGCAATCACCTTCAATGAAGGCACTGATGTTTCTATTTTCGCTACCGGACATCTTGTTTGGAAAGCATTGGAAGCATGTGAGATGTTGGAAGAAAAAGGTATCAGTGCAGAAGTCATCAACATTCATACAATTAAACCTTTGGATACCGATGCCGTCCTACGCTCAGTGAAAAAAACAGGATGTGTAGTTACAGCAGAAGAACACCAGGTTAATGGTGGTTTGGGTGATGCAATTGGTCACGTTTTATCTGCCAATTATCCTTCACCGATGGAATTCGTTGGTGTGAATGATTCATTTGGAGAAAGTGGTATTCCTGATCAGTTGATGGTTAAATACGGACTTGAAGCTGTGAACATCGTTGCATCCGTTGAACGCGTTCTCGCACGTAAAAAAGCAGAAGCGAATTATTAGTACAGTCAAAGCAGAAACCCGACTACAAAAAACTGCGACTTCAGTTTTCTTTATTCTCAATTCTGAAATGGAACATACAGATCAAGAACTGCTTGAACAATTCCGGATTGAAGATTCGCGCAGCTATGCGTTCAACCTCTTGATGCGAAAATACCAGCAGCGTTTGTATTGGCATGTCCGCAAGATCGTCATCGACCATGATGACGCAAACGATGTAATCCAAAACACATTTATCAAGGTCTGGAAATCACTGGAAGGATTCAGAGAAGACTCGCAACTTTACACCTGGCTTTACAGAATTGCAACCAACGAGTCGATCACCTTTCTGAACCAAAAGAAGAAAAGGTTCTTCATTCCTTTTGGTGACGTAGAGCATGAACTTGCAGGTCACCTGAGCAACGATGTTTATTTCAGCGGAGACAGGATTCAATTGAAACTTCAACGAGCGATTTTAAAATTACCGACTCAGCAAAGAATTGTCTTCAACATGAAATACTTTGACGGGATGAAATACGAGGAGATTTCAGAGGTTTTAAAGGTCACAGTGGGTGCCTTAAAGGCATCTTACCATCATGCTGTCAAAAAGATCGAAAAATACATCAAAGAGAATTAAACCATTGGGACTGAAAAGCATCAAAAACCCGAATTAAAACAAAATGAAACCCGACTTTCTTAACGATGACGAATTGGATAAACCGGGACCAGAACTTTCCAAAATAAAAAAGGAAAATCCGTTCAAGGTTCCGGAAAACTATTTCGATTCACTCACTAATAACATACAGCAAAAAATTAATGCGCTGACTGACTTTGAAAAGACGAGCCTTGAAAATCCGTTCAAAGTTCCTGAAGGATATTTCGATTCACTTCCGACAGCCATTCAACAACGTATTGTTGATCAAAAAAGGAAACCTGTTTTCGGAGAATGGATTTCAAAAGTATTCCGTCCGAAATATGTTCTTGCTTTTGCTTCCATCATCGTTCTTTTAATTGTTGGAATTAAGTACTTCACAAAATCATCTCTTACTGATCCGCAGGACAATCATTTTTCCTGTGAAGAAATAAAAAGCTCTTCTTACATTGCTGATGTGGATGAATCGATGCTGATTGATATTTTGGAGCAGGAAAACAAAGGCACCGTAAAAGATGACAACAGCATCGAACAGTATTTGATCGACAATGATATTGACATCTCTCAACTCGAAAATCACTTATGAAAAATCGTATCGTCTTATTCACAGCGCTGCTGTTTTTTGTTACTGCACAGGTTTCCGCTCAAAAGGAAAGACCAATCCGCGATAAAGTAGAAGCGTTGAAAGTCGGTTTTCTTACTGACCGACTTAAACTAACTTCCGAGGAAGCAAAAATCTTCTGGCCCGTTTACAACAAGTACACGGATGAATTAGAAGCATTGCGAAAATCTCGTAGAGAAAATCTTGTCAATGCTAAAATGAATTTTGAAGAGATGACTGACAAAGAAGTTGAGAAAGTAATTGACAGTGAAATCTCATCTCGCCAGGCAGAACTTGACTTATTGAAAAAATTTCATCCTCAGTTTAAACAAGTATTACCTATTAAAAAGGTAGCAAAACTTTATCGCGCAGAAGAAGACTTCAAAGGCAAACTTCTCGATATGATCCAGGAAAGACGGGAGGAAAAAAAGAGACCTTTTCAAAAATAAGTTTTATCTTTTCCTGATTGCAAAAAAGGCTTCGAAAATTTTCGAAGCCTTTTCCATTTCAGGTTAGAGACAGTTAATTCAACTCTGTTTCTGCTCTCTTTTTCTTTGAACCGACATCAACACCATTCTTCACCTTAAAGTCTATGGCGTTTTTCACTTTATCCTTTGATAAAGCAAGGTTCACGACTTCAATCATCTCACTTACATATTGGAAACGCAGATCCTTTAGATAATCTGCTTTGATCTCTTCAATGTCTTTTTTATTGTCAATAGAAAGAATGATGTCTTTGATTCCGGCGCGTTTCGCTGCAAGAATTTTTTCTTTGATGCCACCAACAGGAAGTACTTTTCCTCTCAATGTAATTTCGCCAGTCATTGCTAAGTGATCCTTCACTTTTCGCTGAGTAAATGCTGAAGCAAGAGCCGTCAACATCGTGATTCCGGCTGATGGTCCATCTTTCGGAGTCGCCCCTTCAGGAACGTGCATGTGAATATCCCACTCATCAAACACGACAGGATCTATCCCAAGACTTGCAGTATGCGCTTTCAGATAAGCTAATGCAATCGTTGCTGATTCTTTCATTACATCACCAAGATTTCCGGTTAATGTCAAGCGACCTTTTCCTTTGTTCAGACTTACTTCAATAAATAAAATATCTCCGCCAACAGGAGTCCAGGCAAGACCTGTGACTACACCGGCAACTCCATTCGTCTGGTATTTATCCTTTTGAAAAATGGGAGCGCCAAGAATCTTATTTACATCTTCTTCAGTAACGGAAGGATTGTAAGACTCTTCCATCGCAACAGATTTTGCAATACCACGAACAAGCGAAGCAATTTTTTTCTCCAAGCCTCTTACACCTGACTCTCGCGTATACCTTTCAATGAGATACTCAATAATCTTCGGAGAAAGTTTTACATGCTCTTTCTTCAAACCATGTGCTTCAAGTTGTTTGCTTAGCAAATGTTTAATTGCAATCTGAATTTTCTCTTCAACTGTATAACCACTGATTTCAATGATCTCAAGACGATCGAGCAAAGCAGGTTGAACGCGACTCAGGGAATTTGCAGTAGCGATAAAAAGAACATTCGATAAATCATATTCTACTTCCACGAAGTTATCATAGAAGGTATTGTTCTGTTCAGGGTCCAATACTTCAAGCAAAGCAGAAGAAGGATCACCATGAAAATCATTTCCCAACTTGTCAATTTCATCCAACACAAAAACAGGATTTGATGACTTTGCCTTTTTCAGATTCTGAATGATGCGTCCGGGCATTGCACCGATGTAGGTTTTTCGGTGACCGCGAATTTCCGCTTCGTCACGCAAACCTCCGAGTGACATGCGAACATATTTTCTTCCTAATGCAGTCGCAACTGATTTTCCGAGAGATGTTTTACCAACTCCGGGAGGACCATATAAACACATGATTGGAGATTTCATGTCACGCTTTAGCTTAAGCACAGCAAGATATTCGAGAATACGTGCTTTTACTTTTTCGAGACCATAATGATCTTTGTCCAGAATTTTTTGTGCGCGCTTCAGATCAAAGTTGTCATTCGTGTATTCATTCCACGGAAGTTCAAGTAACAGATCAAGGTAATTGATCAAGACTGAATATTCAGCAGCAGCAGGATTCATTCGCGCCAAACGCTCACATTCTTTATTAAAAACTTCCGCAACTTCTTTCTTCCACTTTTTATTCTTGGCTCGTTCTCTTAACTCTGTTACTTCGCGATCCGATGAGTTGCCACCTAATTCTTCCTGGATGGTTTTCAACTGTTGATTCAAAAAATATTCGCGTTGCTGACGGTCAATGTCGGTACGAACTTTCGACTGAATCTGATTTTTCAATTCAAGCAATTGAAGCTCTTTCGTAAGGTGCTCCAATACTTTTGTAGCTCTTTCTTTCTGATCAGCGATTTCCAGCAACTCCTGTTTTTTGGAAACATCGAGATTCATGTTCGATGAAATAAAGTTGATAAGGAAAGAATGACTTTCGATGTTGCGAATTGCAAAAGCTGCATCGGATGGAATGTTCGGGCTTTGTTGAATAATTTGCAAAGCCATGTCTTTCAATGAACCAACTAATGCAGGAAATTCTTTGTCAGTCTTTGCTGCGATCACTTCCGGAAATGGAACCACTGAACAACGTATGTAAGGATCACTTTGCTGAAGTTTGTCCAGCTTAAAACGCTTCTTTCCCTGGATTATGACAGTTGTATTACCATCAGGCATACGAAGCATTTTCATGATCTGCGCAACTGTTCCGACCTGGTTTAAATCTTCAAAGGTTGGATCTTCAATGGATACATCTTTTTGAGAAACAACACCGATGATCTTGTCACCTTTGTAAGCGTCTTTGATAAGATGAATTGATTTATCACGACCGACAGTAATCGGAATCACAACTCCCGGGAAAAGCACTGTATTTCGTAATGGTAAAATTGCAAGCGATTCAGGAATATTCTGAGCATTCATCTGCTCTTCGTCTTCTACGGAGAGCAAAGGAATAAATTCACTATCATCATCAATGATATTGGTGAATGCAAAAGGTCTTATTTCGATAGGATCTTGATCTTTCATTCTGAATAAATATTTTATTTCGGCCGGTCGATTACCGTGCCATGTGTAGTTTTGTCAGGTGTTGTCAGTATTAAATTAAAGTCCACAGACCACTGTCGACAGTCGACCATGTACAGTGGACTTTTACCATGCTCTGAATTTTGTAGTCGTCTCAAACAAATGCTTCATGATTTTCTGTTCTGTCGACTCGAATTTTTTTCCTCGTCTCTCGTAAACTCGTTGTGCAACTTCAATCGCTTCTTC
>JAYTXY010000065.1:0-14208 GCA_043742705.1 Bacteroidota bacterium | reverse complement strand
CCATTCCCTCCGCAACTTGTCAAACTTGTTTTTGGAGGATCAACTAATACAACCCATGTCGTTCCATTGAAGTACCATATGATGGCATTGTCATTCGTGCCATCACCTGCTTCAATGTATTTAAAACTAAGCGTGATAGTACTTTTGCCGGTGCAATTAATGGCAGGAGATTCAATTCTCTTGTTGGTTCTCACTTGGTTGGGCGTAAAACCACCGATGTCATAATTAGCACCACAGTCTCCTCCATTAGGACATGAAGCAGAATTGGGAGAACCCGCTACACTTCCCAAATGCAGTGATTCGTTGTTTTGAGTATTATCAATCTGGCAACTGTTCCTGCAAGAACCAACAGGCATGCTACTTTCAACAGCACTTACGTACCATTCGTTCGCAAAAAAATCATTCGTACCCAAGCTGGAAATCGTCCAGGTTCCATTCACGGAAGGAGCACTGATTGCCAACAAACCGGCATTGCAATTTGAACTCCAGCCTTCCGTCCAGAAAACCTGGGCAAAAGACTGCTGAAGCATGCAACAGGAAACCGCACTGAACATGAGTATGCGAAGCACAATAAATCTCCTAAGCGATGTATGTTTTGAATTCATCGTATTCATAAAAAGCGACCTAATTTACAACTAATTTAGAAACCACAAAACAATTTTTATCCGGCAACGGAATAAGAATCGGCAAATTTATAAAGGTTAAATTCAGATGCAAGTAACGCTTTTTTTAAAGCATTCTCTAACTCCTTCTTATTTACATCCTTCATTCGTCTTTTTTGAATCAGCCGATACGATTTTTCAGTAAGCAGGAGAATTTTCTTTGAACCTGACGCTTCTGAATGGCTGTGTTTTTCAATTTCCGAGATTAACTCTTCAACACCTTTGCCGGCAGACGCGACCGTTTTTATCACAGGCGACATCCATTGCTCCGAATGATGAGCATGAGCCAATTTAACCAGGTTACCGGCAAATAGCTCAGCGCCTTCTCTGTCCGATTTATTCACCACGAAGATGTCTGCGATCTCCATGATTCCGGATTTCATCGTTTGTATTTCATCACCTGCTTCGGGAACAAATACAACTACGGTAGTATCAGCCAGTCCTGCAATTTCAATTTCAGATTGTCCGACACCAACCGTTTCGACTACAATCATATCAAAGCAAGCTGCTTTCATTACGTCTACAATCTCAATTGTTTTCTCTGACAATCCGCCAAGCGATCCGCGCGTGGCAACAGAACGGATAAAAACATTCGAGTCAGTAAAGTGTTCACTCATCCGAAGACGGTCTCCCAATAACGAACCATAATTAAAAGGAGATGTAGGATCGATGGCAATGACAGCGACTTTTTTTCCGGAAGTTGAAAGGCGGCTGATCATGGCATTAATTAAAGTACTCTTCCCCGCTCCCGGCGGACCTGTAAAGCCAATGACAGGAATGTTTTTTCTTTCGTTTAGTGAAAATAAAATTTCCCGGTATCCTTCCAGTTCGTTTTCCACCATGGTGATGGCTCGCGCCAACGATTTCAAATCACCCCGACCTACCTGTACAATTAATTCTGCGATGTTGTCCACGAAAAAAAATTTGCGCTCTCTTCACAAAGAAACAAGAAAGAAAACTGAACTCAAAAAAGAAATTGGAAATATCTCTAACTTGCGAACGTTAATAGCCTCTTATGATTAAATTATCGGTTGTCATTATCACTTTTAACGAGGAAAAGAACATTGAACGCTGCATTCGCTCAGTGGAAGGAGTTGCTGATGAAGTGGTGGTAGTGGATTCTTTTTCTACGGATGCAACCGAAGCGATTTGTAAAAAACTGGGAACTCGATTCATTCAACATGTATTCAAAGGACACATCGAACAGAAAAATTTCGCAGTCACACAGACATCCACTGATTACATTCTTTCCATGGATGCTGATGAAGCATTGTCAGAAAAATTAAAAGCATCGATACTCGCTGTAAAACAAAATCCTCAACACTCCGCCTATTCCATGAACCGTCTCACCAACTACTGCGGACAATGGATTAAACATGGCGGCTGGTATCCTGACAGGAAAACGCGACTCTTCAAAAAAGGAACGGGAAACTGGGGTGGAAAAAATCCACACGATAAATTTTTACCCGCTGATGCAAATGACACCGGGTTTTTGCAGGGAGATTTGCTTCACTATTCTTACTACTCGATTGAAGGACATCTTGACCAGGTAAATAAATTTACTGCGATCGGAGCAAAAAGTGCTTTTGATTCCGGAACGCGATCAAGTGTTCTAAAGCTTGTTGTTAAACCGGCTTTCAAATTTATCCGTGATTACTTTTTTCTGCTGGGATTCCTTGACGGTTATTACGGTTTTGTGATTTGCAGAATTTCTGCCCATGCAACTTTTTTGAAATACGTAAAGCTGCGTGAATTTTGGAAAAGAAAGAACGAGGTATGATACAGCAGATCACACCGAAACGCATCATCATCAGCCGTACGGATGCCATCGGTGATGTGATATTGACACTGCCTTTGGCAGGATTGCTTAAAAAAAAATTTTCCGGCTGTAGCATTATTTTTTTCGGAGTCAATTACACTCAACCTGTTATCGCTGCCTGCGAACATGTTGATGAATTTATCAGCTACGATGATTTCAGAAGCCTTGATAAAAAAGAACAAGCCAGTTTTCTTGCTGCTTTAAAAGCAGATGCAATCGTTCATGTTTTTCCGCGAAGCGATATTGCCTCAGCCGCAAAATCCGCAGGAATAAAAAAAAAAATCGGGACAACGAACCGGTTGTATCACTGGTGGACATGCGACACTCTTATCAAGTTGGGGCGAAAAAACTCTGATCTTCACGAAGCGCAGCTGAACACGAAATTATTAAAATCGTTTGGCATCATTGCTCCATCACAGCGAGATGAACTGAAAAATTATTTCGGGCTGACAAAAATAAAATCACTGCCGGAAAAATTTCAAAACAATTTATCCGCAGGGAAGTTCAACATTATCCTTCATCCGAAATCACACGTCAGCGCCCGTGAATGGAGTCTTGAACGTTACGCGGAATTGATTCAGCTTCTTCCTTCGGAAAAATTCAACATCATCATTACAGGTTCTGAAAAAGAAAAACCTCTTTTGGCTGAATGGATCAAATCTCTTCCTGATTCCGTTCTTGATTGCACCGGAAAAATGAACCTCGAAGAATTCATTTCATTCATTAATCAGTCAGACGGTTTGGTTGCAGCCAGTACCGGACCGTTGCACATTGCAGCAGCTCTGAAAAAAAATGCACTAGGAATTTTTCCTCCCATTCGACCGATGCATCCCGGGCGCTGGGCTCCGATCGGGGAACATGTGGAAGCTTTAGTGATGAATAAATCGTGTTCTGATTGCAGAAAAAAGCCGAAAGCTTGTCATTGCATGAATGAAATTACAAGTGAAGAAGCCGCCCGGAAAATTCTACACTGGAAAAAAGCTTAACCCTTTTCTGAAATTTTTTCTCTTCCGAATAAAAACAAGCAGGAAAAGAACGCAAAAAATGTCGCGCCCGTTTGTGTTTCCAATGTATCTTCCGTAAGCATGGAAAGACACGCTATCACGAAAAACGTGACGTAAAAATAATCGAACTTTTTCTGATTGTAAAACAGCGGAAAGAACAATGCAAAAAGAAAAAAGATCAACCCGATTAATCCAAATGCGACAGCAATGGCGAGAAACTGATTATGAGCGCGCAGCCTCCAGATGGGAGTCAGTGCTGTTTTCATTTTTTCATATTGGCTCTTGTAAGCAGCCGGCATATCACCTGTACCAACACCAATAAACGGATGTTCGCGAATGATTCCTTTCGCAGCTCGCCAGAATTCAATCCGCTGCATCACCGAATGTCCGCTGGGATCTCCACCTTTTCTGAAATGATCCCATTCCCAAAGTATTTGCATGAGCCTCGACTCAATGCTGGAAATGTCCTGGTAATTTACATTGGCAATTCCGTTTTCGATGGAGTGAATTTCTTTGGCTGATAAATTCGATACTCCGTTTGCATCTCTACGCAATCCTTTAGAAGCTAGAAATCGAATGAGCGTGTAACTGAGTCGCTGCTTCCGTAGGTCCAATGAATCATACCTGATCGAACTTAGTTTATTCCATGACGACCTTAGTTCATCTTCGCAGATATAAACCCACACAGGATAACCGTTTTCATATTGCTGGTGAAGTGTGTCGCATGTGTAATGATGACCTTGCAAAGTTGTGTCCTGCAAATTGATTTCAACCGGATGATTAGCACTGAATTTATTTTCATATTTCCATACAACAAACAGAATTGAAACAGGAACGAAGAGCGCCAATAACAACAAAGAAGTTTTTAAAAACACGCTCTTACTTTTGAAGGCCCGATAAAACAATACCAGCGTACCGGTGACAGCAAGCGTTGACAAACCTGTAACGGATTCCATGATGAAAAGAAAAGTGATCAGCCACAAAACAAGCAGAGCATAAACTGCTTTCAACATCAAGCTAAGTGAATAAGAGGAGGAGAAAATAAAGTACAGCAATGCGAAAACAGAAACGCAGATGAACAACGCAAACCGAATGTGAGAAATATGAAAAATAAAAATCTCGCGGATGTCTGTGATCTCACGATGAATGATTCCTGTAAGTACAGCCATGCTGACCATCGTTCCGGCAAAAACGGAAGCGATAAAAAAACCAAGTACGAGGTGAAATTGTTTTTTAGAAAGCGGTTCACTGCCCGCCATAATCAAGGGAAGAGACAGCAATGGAAGTTTGATTCGGATGTCTTTGATTCCTTCAGAAAAATCTGCTGTCCAAAGCAGGCCAACTACGTGAAGCAAAAGGATTCCTGTAAGAATGAGCGCAGGTTTGTTTTTAAAATACCGTTTGAATTTTTCGACAACATTTCCTTCCAGGAAAAGAGATCCTGCAAGAACAAACTGGGAAAGACTTGTGAGGAAAAGAGAAAGCGGCAATCCAATTACCAACAACACCAAACCAAAAACATACAAATGATTGGAACGGAGAAATACGGGTTTGATCATACCAACGTGTTCAGGCAATACTGCTTTTAGTCATAAAAAAATTGCACCGATTATTTTTTCAATGTTTCATTGCTTGCTTTGAATGTTCCGTTGAGGATGGAATTATACTTCGAAGAATTCGTCAGTATTTCAACGGCTGTTTTTACTTCATCGTCATGATCGAAGGAAGCTTCTATTCTTCCGCTTTGATAATAATAGCGCGCCACAATTTCTTCTTCCAGCAATTGCATAATTTCCTTTTTGCTCTTCTCCACATCGTCCTTTTTATTGTGCATCAGCTTTGCTTTCAGCGCTTCATATTCAGGCTTTACATCACCGAAATAATTTTCCTCTTCCGTATTTTTTTTCAGATCATCAATTGCCTTTTCACTTTTCGTGGTGTAATCATATTCTTTACCTGAAATGAAGTCAACAAAATTCTTGAAGTCGCTGTCAGTCAGGTGAAATTCTTTTGCTTCAGCAATGGAAGGATGACCCAGCCGATACTGTGTGGCAAAATCAAAAATCAAATTTTTACTTAACAGACTGGATGAAATGTTGCTGTATTTTCTAGGTTCCGATTTAATATCAGGAAGGATTCCCCCTCCGTCAAAAACTTTTCTTCCTGCTCTCGTTTTAAATTCCGTCATCAATGAATCGGGAACTTTACCGACACTACCATCCTCGTTTCGATGCGTGTAATCAAGTGCCTGTATGCAGCGTCCGCTTGGGATGTAATATTTTGCAGTGGTAATTTTTAATTGTGTGTTGTAGCTCAAAGGTCGCGTTGTCTGCACAAGTCCTTTTCCATACGTACGCTGACCAATGATCACACCGCGATCGAGATCCTGGAGTGATCCTGAAACGATTTCAGAAGCAGATGCAGAAGCACTGTTAACCAAAACAGCAAGCGGTAAATCCGGATCCACGGCATCGTTGATGGCTTTGTATTTTTTTTCATTGTCTTTCAGTCTGCCGCGCGTACTCACAATATCCTGTCCTCTGTTCACAAACACATTTGAAATATTCACTGACTCAAGCAAGAGTCCGCCTGGATTCGAACGTAAATCGAAAATAACTCCCTTCAGATCATTTTTTTCTTTCAGCGCTTTCAATGCTTCGCCTACATTTTTTCCTGCATTTTCAGTAAAGCCGGTGAGCTTGATGTAACCAATATCCTTATTCACCATTCCATAGTAAGGAACGTTTTTCACCTTGATCTCTTCACGGGTAATTATTTTTTCAAGCGGATCTTTATCTCCTTCCCTGTGAATCATCAGCTTGACAGTTGTCTTAGGCTGACCTTTCAACAGCTTGCTTACTTCAGATGTGGTTTTGCTTTTCACTGACTTGCCATCAATCTGGAGAATATCATCGCCCGGACGCAGGTCTGCTTTCTGTGCGGGAAATCCTTCGTATGGTTCGCTGATGGTAACGTAATCTCCCTTCTGTCTTACGAGCGCTCCGATTCCACCGTATTGTCCGGTGGTGATGAAACGATAATCTTCAATTTCAGACTCCGGAATAAAATCGGTGTAAGGATCGAGCGATTCAAGCATGGCATCAATACCTTTCTTTATCAACTTTCCCGGATCCGTAGAATCCACGTAATGAATGTTCACCTCGCGAAAGAGGGAAGAAAAAATGTCGAGGTTCTTTGACACGTCAAAATAATCATCGACAAAACTGTATGTAACAACGCTTGTTGAAGCAACAACCAAAATAATTATGGTCATTCTGAATTTTCTGAAAACTGATTTTATTTTATTCATCTCCAATTTATATCTTGATTCTGTTTTTAATACTCTAATTCATAATTCAACATTCATAATTCAAACTTCCCCTACGGAACAGGATCATGTCCGTGTTTTCCCCATGGATGACAACGCAAAAAACGTTTCATCGTAAAATAACCGCCTTTGAGCGGACCATATTTTTGAATAGCTTCCATTCCGTATTCCGAACATGTTGGCGTATACCTGCATGAGGGAGGAAGCAGCGGGGAAATCGCACCTTTGTAAAACTGCAGTAGAGCAATCAAAATTTTACTCAGTATGTTTTTTAAAATCTTCTTCAAAACGCTGTAAAGTTAGTCGTATTTTTTTTTCGATTTCCTCAAATTCAGGTTTTATCTTACCGGTGAAGACAATCATCAGGGCGCATTGTTTCTGATGTTGGGTTAACAACGAATAAACCGATGCTTTATTTTTCCGGTACACTTCACGCATTTGTCTTTTTATCCTGTTGCGATCAACCGCGAGTCGGACTTTTTTTGCAGGAACGCTGAAAGCAATTTGTGCAGGTGATGCGGAAGACAGTTTTGTCTCCATCCATACCATCCGAAAAGGCTGAACAGTAATACCTTTTCCTTCTTCGAAAAGCAGGGAAATAATTTTGCGGCTTGATAACCGTTCGTCTTTTTTGAAAGTGGATCGACCTGGAGGAAGTGTCATTTCTGAAATTGAAAAACAAAGGAAGTAAAAATGAAATTTCTCCGATACTGTTGATCGTTGGCAGTCAACAAACCCTATTTCCCATTCTTCTTCATATACTGTTCCAATGCCATGGTCATTGAAGGAGCTGCAGGAACAGGCGCCTGGATGTCAAGCCGTAATCCCGCATCCAGAACGGCTTGTGCGGTAGTCGGCCCGAAAGCAGCAATGCGTGTTGTGCTCTGCCTGAACTTTGGAAAATTTTTGAGTAACGATTTAATTCCTGATGGTGAGAAAAAAACCAGCACATCGTAGTTTACATTGGCAAGGTCGGACAAATCACTTGCAACTGTTTTATAAATTACTGCTTTGGTAAATTCAATTTCGTGCGAATCGAGCGTTTCAAAAATCTCCTGCTTGTGAATATCTGTACAAGGAACCAGAAAACGTTCTTTGCGATGCTTCTTAATGACATCCATCAGATCTGTAATGGTTTGTTTACCATAGAAAATTTTTCGCTTGCGGTACACCACGTATTTCTGAAGATAAAAAGCAGTGGATTCAGAGACGCAAAAATATTTCATGGATTCCGGAACACTCACACGCATCTCCACACAAATGCGGAAAAAATTATCGGCTGCATTCCGGCTGGTAAAAATAACTGCCTGGTAATCGAGAATGTTCACACGATCCTTCCGGAAGTCCTTGGCAGCAATGGGTTCTACATGAATAAAAGGACGGAAGTCAATTTTTACACCGTATTTTTTTGCGAGGTCGTAGTAAGGAGATTTGTCAGTTTCGGGCTTTGGTTGTGTAACCAAAATGCTTTTCACTTTCAGACTCGTACCGGGACTATTGATCGTTTTTGTTAGAGCCACTATTACGGGTTAGTTACTTCAGTTTTAAAATCTTAATAAGCACCAGCAGGGGCGCGAATTCAAGGGTGCAAAGATATAAAAATAAATAGTAGAGCGAGAAAACGGGTGAAGAGATTCCGACTGATAATCCCCGGATGATCCTGTAAATAAATCCTGCTACAACCAGGCACAAGGAAAACCAGATTACCCACTGTGTGTTCACCGTGGCACTGAAAGCGAGCAATGCTGCCATCGGAATCAGGATTATTCCAAGCACGTTGTTGATCAGGAATGTATTGAAAAGATATGCCGACATTTCATGATTGAGCTGAAAAAGGTATCCGCAGATTTTCAGAACCAGGAACTTTAACGTGTATGCCGTTGAAACAAGCAGTGTAAAAAAAATGTACCTGTTAAAACCCGTACTCATCCCTCCCAGAGACCAATTATAATGCAGACTGATAAAGTAGAGAAACATGGCAGCGACCAGGTTGAAAACAATATTTAATAACACGGAAGCACGCTGCACAAGGATATTTTCATCGCGGACAATCTGGTTCGTGAGGTTATTATTGAAGAACGCAGAAACTATCTGCACAAAATACTTATTGTAATAAGTACGCAACCAGGCAAACGCTGCAACCAGCAACAACAGCAAGGGAAATATCCAGTCGGGTGTGGTACGGTTGAGCGACTGCGGTCCGTTGTGAATTACTTTCAACTCATGCTCTCCGAAAAAACTTACAGGCTTTGCAGTTTCTGTAGAAGCAGAAAGAGCTGATGGATTTTGTTTTTCCTGTTGAGAATTCACCGTCAATTTTTCCTGTGATGGAAATTTAAAAATAGAATCTGCTTTGAGATGCTGAACGGTAGCTTTCCTCGCAGGTTTTACAAACGAATCATGCCCTTCAGCAACTGATGATGAAAGAGAATTGGTTACGGGTTTTGTTTGAGAAGAATCCTGCATGCAAAACAAAGTGTTGCACAAAATTAATCATAACTTAAATCTTCGGGAGATGACTTCATCACAAGTTATGAAGATCACTTTGCGGACTCTTTTTCTTCCTTTCCCAACTTAAAAATCCGTGAAATGATAAAGCTGAATTTGATTCCGCCTTTCTTCCACTCATCAAACGTATCGGGAAGGTAATCGTTTTCAAGAATGCCGGAAGCGTTTGTAAACATCAGCGTGAACACATGACCGCCGGTTTCTATTTCAAACCCGACTCCGACAGGATCAACAGGTTCCACCGCCAGATTCTTTCTTTTGAGAACATGCCAATAATCTGCAATCACGGAAGCGCTTTTGGTAAATTTCCAGCGGGCTCCGCCGCCAATGCTGAACAAATCATTTTCTTCTCCGGGAGGAACTAAATTGCGATGTAAAAATGCAGAGGTAATTTCCAGTGAAAGGGAAGGAGAAAATTTTCTCGTCACAATTAATTGACCATACCATGTAAGACGATGTTTAAAATCCGGGACAAACTCTTCTGCTTTGGTTGTCATCGTGATATTTCCAAAAGCAGTGGCCGAAACAGGAATCTTATCATCCGTTGTTTGTTCCAGCGCACGTATTTTTCCAAGTGCCTCCAGGTTTTCATTGCGCTTGCAACGGCTCACGCCTACAGTAACGCGATCAATAACTCCGTATAACAAAGCGATGCGAATGTCGTTCGACTGATCAAAGCCATACAATGTATGACTGCCTCCGCCACTTTCTTCGCCAATGTTTCCAAACTGGTGATTGACGCGGAAGTCGAGACTCTTTTTTTCAAGTGTCTCGTTGGTCTCCATGTTGATAATTTTGCTTCCCTTAAATGTGGCAATTACTTTTTCATGCAACGGTTTCGCTTCCTTTTGCAACTGCTGCAACAAATCATCCTGCGCAAACAGATTCATGCTGTACAGCAGCAACACAAAAACTCCAAAGGAGATTTTACCTGTTCTTATTCTAAAATGACTCGCTCTTAACATGCTTGATTCAATTACTTTTTATATCCCTGGCTGATCCATGCTCTCAGGACAAACAAATCACAACGTCCGAGTTCCCTTCCCGGCGGCATATACAGCGGATCATCGTCCGGCAGCAAAAGGCGTTCTTCAAAAGATCCCGACCTGATACGGTTTGCGAGCACAACATAATTCGTGTAATCATAATTCGCATTGCCACCGGAATGACAAACTGTTCCCGAACAATTGGCGAGAATGATTGGTTTGATATCACGGTCGTAAGTGAAAGCAACGGAATCACATCCTGCGGGTTTCGTAAAAACCCGTTGCGGGCTGTCTTTCGTACAACACTCAAAAAAAATAATTGCTGAAATGATTAAAAAGATTTTCGATCTCATTTAATTTTGGGATGACAAACAAATCCGGTCAAGGGTAGGTTGTTCGCTTCCTCCTTTTGGCTCAATCGTAACTGCCCAAGATTCAGCATTCGCTACAGGTCGCACCTTTTGCACACCCGATTCAGAGTCTACATTGAACACACCTGCATTCACAGGTTGTGATCCGTTCATCGCCCACAATTGGTATTGACTGACTGAATCAGGAGGCGGAAGCGTGAGTACATCAATGTAAGTCTCACTCGTGTAATGGTTCCAGAACACATGTGCGAAATAACGTTTGGTGCTGTCAGTGGAATGAAGTGTGAAAACAGTAGCATTCTCATCACGTAAGATCATCAGATCACTAAATGTTTTATCAAATGAATTGGTGACACGATTAAAATCCTGCTGAAGCCTGTTTTTTTCTGTGATAAGGACAATGTACTTACTCTGCATCTCATCCCACCTTGAATAAAAAAAATAACTGGCAAGCGTACTGATCATCACAGAGACAAGACAAGCAACAATAAGGTATTTATAAGTAACTATAGAGTCAGACCGCTGCTTCACTTTTCTTTCCGGGGATTAATAAAACCGTTCAAACGGAGGACGAAAGAAAACAATTTTTCCTTTCAATGTAAAGATATTAAATAATTTTCCTGTAAGGAATCTGCCTGATGCTGTCTTTTATATTAACAGCTCCATTAATTTTTATTTAATTTCACCGCAGAAAATTTACGCATCGTTCATGGCAAAAACAATTCTGAAACTTGATAACGATGATCAATTCGATTTTACGTTGATCGGAATTGCCTGTCAGCACAAGGATTACAGGCTTTGCCATGAATTAAACACATCCCTCAATATTGAACTGGTGAGGGAAAATGACTTTGAGATCTTTAACGGAAAGCGAATGGAAAAAATAGCTTTTTCATTTTATCGTTACAAAACAGAAGACGATGATCAGTATTTTTTGTTCTCCAATAAAAGCAAACAGGGCTTCCTGATCCCCGAGCAAAAGCAGATTGATTTTTTCCTGATGATCAGGGAGAATGTAAACCGGCTGAATGAAACGGAATTCATCAATGGTTTGAAAAAATTAAAAGTGGTGCTGGGAATTTTTAAACTTGACCCGAAAAAATTAAAATCACGTGATAACCTTTTATTCTAATGACTCCATTTAACAAGACAAAAATTGTTGCCACGATTGGTCCGGCTTCTTCTTCGAGAGAAATGTTACAACAGCTGATCGAAGCAGGAGTGGATGTCTGCCGGCTGAACCTGTCACATGGAGAATATGCTGAACACCAGAGAATACTGGATCGCATCCGCTCCATCAACAGAGAACTGAATCATCACACGGCTATATTGGTCGATCTCCAGGGACCCAAACTTCGAATCGGTGAAGTGTCGAACAATGAAGTTTTCCTTGATGTTGGAAAAGAAATCGAACTCACCACGCAGGAATGTGTTGGAAATGCTTCGCGGCTTTTTATCAACTACGCACAATTTCCACAGGACGTTGCTATCGGTGATCATGTATTGATTGATGACGGAAAAATTCAACTGACTGTTACATCCACCAATCGAATTGATTCGGTGAAAGCGATAATCAACAGCGGAGGAAAACTTTCGTCACGCAAAGGAGTGAATCTTCCAAAAACAAAAATCTCGTTACCAAGTCTTACCCCGAAAGATCTTGAGGATCTTGAATTCGCACTGGAGCAAAATGTTGACTGGATCGGACTTTCATTTGTGCGAAGTGCAAAAGATATCGTTGATCTGAAAAAAATAATCGCTTCGAAAAAGAAAAACATCCGCGTGATTGCCAAGATTGAAAAGCCGGAAGCAATCAGCGATATCGATCACATCATCAGCGAAACGGATGCACTCATGGTAGCGCGTGGTGATTTGGGCGTAGAGTTACCGATGGAAGAAGTTCCGCTGATCCAGAAAATGCTTGTCAACAAATGCATCCGCGCCGGGAAACCGGTGATCATTGCAACGCAAATGATGGAAAGTATGATCACTAACTATTCACCGACACGCGCGGAAGTAAACGATGTGGCGAATTCAGTTTTAGACGGAGCAGATGCTGTGATGCTGAGCGGAGAAACTTCGGTGGGAAAATATCCTGTGAAAGTGGTGGAGTACATGCAGAACATTATTCGCACCGTAGAGAAAAACGGATTCCGTTACAATTGGGATCACAAACCGGATGTGATGAGCGAAACCTACATTTCCGATTCCGTTTGTTACAATGCCTGCGTGATGGCTTCACAGGTGGATGCAAAAGCGATTGTCGGAATGACTCGATCAGGATACACAGCGTTCAAAGTTTCTTCTCAGCGTCCGCAAGCCGACATTTTTATTTTCACCGATGTTCCGGAAATGCTGAACGTACTCAGTTTAGTATGGGGAGTTCGCGGATTCTTTTATGATAAAACAATAAGCACTGATGAAACGATTACTGAGTTGCAACAAATCCTGAAAGAAAAAAAACGACTGAACAGCGGAGACATCGTAATCAATCTTGCCAGCATTCCGCTCTCAGAACAAAGCAGAACGAATATGATTAAGCTGGGAACGGTGAAGTGAAAAACAAGAGTCAAGATGCAAGAACCAAGAATCAAGACAAAACAGTGTACTGTTGGAGATGACAGATACCACACAATCACAAATAAAAAATAACAAATAAAAAATCGAAAAATATCCATGTCAATAAATGTAAGTCTACTAAAAGAAATCTGCGAGATCGCCGGCACCTCCGGTTTTGAGCAACGCATCCGCGAAGTTGTCATCCGTGAAGTAAAACCATTGGTGGATTCAGTCACCGTGGATTATATGGGAAATGTAGTTGCGCTGAAAAAAGGAAAGCAGCAGAAAAAAGTAATGGTGGCTGCACACATGGATGAAATCGGATTCATCGTCACGCACATTGACGACAATGGCTTTCTCCGTTTTCATACACTTGGTGGCTTCGACCCGAAAACCTTGACAGCGCAGCGTGTGATCGTACATGGAAAAAAAGATCTGATCGGTGTGATGGGTTCAAAGCCACTTCACATTATGACTGCCGAAGAAAAAAACAAAGCTCCGCAACTGCATGATTTTTTTATTGACCTCGGCTTGCCCAAAAAAGAAGTGGATAAATTCGTGAGCATCGGAAGTCCGATTACGCGACAACGTGAACTCATTGAAATGGGAACATGTGTGAACTGCAAATCCATTGACAACCGTGTATCTGTTTTCATCCTGATTGAAGCGTTGCGACAATTGAAAAAAACTCCATACGATGTTTACGGAGTATTTACCGTTCAGGAAGAAGTTGGAATTCGCGGAGCATCTGTTGCAGCTCATCACATTGAACCCGATTTTGGTTTTGGTTTGGATACAACAATTGCATTTGATGTTCCGGGTTCTCTACCACATGAACGTGTGACGAAACTTGGAGACGGTACTGCGATTAAGATCATGGATTCATCCACCATCTGTGATTATCGAATGGTGGATTTCATGAAAAAGACTGCTGACAAACACAAAATAAAATGGCAGCCGGAAATTTTACA
>JAYTXY010000064.1:0-14715 GCA_043742705.1 Bacteroidota bacterium | reverse complement strand
AGAAGTAAGCTGATCGTTGGAATGCAGTAGATATTCAAAGGTTGTTTATCTTATTGAGAAGCCGTTTCTTTTATGGAGCGGCTTTTTTAGTTTTAATTCTTAGCTCAAAGTTCTTAGTTAAAAGTTCAAAGAATTGAGGTCATCGTAAAAAAGTCTCCGAACTCCCTACTCCTAACTAATCACAACAAACAAATTATCCAACCCTGAAATACTATTTCCTATTTTTGTAGAATATACATGTAACCATGAAACTCGTAAGTTATCTTGAACAAGGAAAAGAGCAAGTCGGAATTTTTTACGATTCCAAAATTTATAACCTGCATCGGAATTCATTTTTACTTTTTACGAATCCGTTACCTGAATCGATGTCGGAATTTTTGAAGCTGGGAGCAGATGGGATGGATACAGCAAAAGCGCTCCTCAATGAAATCCGAAATCTTAAATCCGAAATCCGAAATCGAATAATTGAAATCGAATACAAAGAAAATGCACTCCTCGCTCCTGTACCTCATCCAACTTCTTGTCGTGATGGCTACGCTTTCCGGCAGCATGTGGAAGCGGCAAGAAAAAACCGGAAGGTTGCGATGATTCCGGAATATGATCAGTATCCGATTTTTTATTTTACGAATCACAATGCGATTCAAGGTCCAGGAGAAATCATGTGCATGCCCGATCATTTCCAGAAACTGGATTTTGAATTGGAAGCAGCCATCGTCATTGGAAAGAAAGGAAGAAATATTCGTGCGCACGAAGCGGATGAATACATTGCAGGCTACATGATCATGAACGATATGAGTGCCCGCACCTTGCAGATGGAAGAAATGGTTTTAAATCTTGGCCCGGCAAAAGGAAAAGATTTTTCAACAGTGATTGGACCATGGCTGGTTACGCCGGATGAACTAGAGCCTTTCAAAGTTTCTCCAAAGAAAAATCATATTGGAAACCGGTACAACCTCTCGATGAAATGTTTCGTAAATGGAATACAAGTAAGCAAAGGAAATCTCGGTGACATGGATTGGACGTTTGCAGAAATTATTGAACGCTGTGCTTATGGAGTTGATGTGCTTCCGGGAGATGTGATCGGTTCAGGAACTGTTGGAACAGGTTGTTTTCTTGAACTGAACGGAACGGGATTGTTGAATGATCCGAATTATAAAGTACAATGGCTGCAGCCGGATGATGTTGTGGAAATGGAAATTGATGGTCTTGGGAAGTTGAGCAATACGATTCGAAAGGTGGATACTGATTATTCAATTCTGGCATTGAAGAAGGAAATGGAAGTGAAAGTATAAGAATGATACATTAAACTCTGCGGCCCTCAATTTTTTCTCTGTGGACTCTGCGTTTAAATTTTTAACGCAGAGGAAAAATGAGAAAAAGAGAAACGCAGTGAAGAAATAAATACACCAATAAATTCATTATATTAGATTGGACTTTGATAAAGACAAGATGCCTGAACAGGTAACACCCGTTTACAACAGGGAAGCTGAAAAGGAAACAATCCTTAAAAGCTACCGTGCTTTGCTGCGTGCTTGTCGCCCGAACATGGATAAGGGCGACAAGAAGCTCATCCGTCTTGCTTTTGATATCGCTTTGGAAGCGCATAAGGACATGCGCCGTAAAACAGGTGAGCCCTATATATTACATCCGCTTTCAGTTGCACAGATTGCCGCGGAAGAAATTGGGTTAGGAACAACAGCCATCGTTTGCGCTTTGCTTCACGATGTGGTGGAAGACACACACCTCACACTTGAAGATATTGAAAGTTCCTTCGGAAAAAAAGTTGCTTCCATCATTGACGGACTTACAAAAATTGCAGGAGTTTTTGATCAGGGCTCTTCTTTGCAGGCGGAGAATTTCAGAAAAATGTTGCTAACGCTTTCGGATGATGTGCGTGTAATTCTCATCAAACTCGCTGACCGTTTGCACAACATGCGAACGCTGGATTCCATGCCGCGTGAAAAGCAGTTGAAGATCGCTTCTGAAACTGCTTATTTGTACGCGCCTCTCGCTCATCGTCTCGGTTTGTATTCAATTAAAATTGAATTGGAAGACCTTGCAATGAAGTTCACGGAACTGGAAATTTACAATGAGCTTTCCGAAAAACTACAACAAACAAAACGCGAGCGAATAAAGTTTATCAATGAATTTGTCGAACCGATCAAAGAAGAACTCAATCTACAGGAATTTAAATACGAAATAAAAGGACGCTCCAAATCTGTTCATTCCATCTGGACAAAAATGAAAAAGCAAGGCGTATCCTTTGAAGAAATTTACGATCTGTTTGCAGTCCGCGTCATCATTGACTCAGAAGAGGAAGACGAAAAATCAATGTGCTGGAAAGCGTATTCCATCATCACGGATTTTTATCATCCGAATCCTGACCGTTTGCGTGACTGGATTTCAACACCAAAAGGAAATGGTTACGAATCGCTACATACAACGGTAATGGGTCCGGGCGGACGCTGGGTGGAAGTTCAGATCCGTACAAAGCGAATGGATGAAATTGCGGAGAAAGGTTACGCTGCGCATTGGAAATACAAAGAGTCCTCTGGAGAAACAGCGCTCGATGAATGGATCGATCGTATCCGTGAGTTGCTTGAAAACCCTGAATCGAATGCATTGGATTTCGTTGATGAGTTCAAGCTGAATCTTTTTTCCGATGAAATTTTTGTCTTTACTCCCACCGGAGAACTGATCACACTTCCTTCGAATGCAACTGCACTCGATTTCGCTTTTGAAATTCATACTGACATCGGAAGCAAATGCATTGGTGCGAAAACAAATCATCGTTTAGTTCCGCTCAGTCACAAGCTGCGAAGCGGTGACCAGGTTGAGATTCTAACTTCAAACAAACAAACTCCGAAAGAAGACTGGTTGAATTATGTCGTCACCGCGAAAGCGAAATCAAAAATTAAATCTGCCCTCAAGGAAGAGAAGAAACGAGTGGGAGAAGACGGAAAAGAAATTCTGCAACGGAAATTCCGTCACCTGAAACTTGAATTCAACAACGAAAACATCAACGAGCTTCTTGCTTACTATAAAATACCAACGAGTCTTGAACTTTTTTACCGCATTGCGAAAGGTGTGCTGGATGTGCAGGATCTAAAGGACTTTGTGGAGGACAAAGGAACTATCAAGCCCAGACATCCGCAGCGATCGGAGCCGCAATCTCTTGAACAGATTGTGAAAAATGTGCGCGGATCTTCCGACATGTTGGTTATCGGAGAGAACCTAGAAAAGATCGACTACAAACTTTCTCCATGCTGCAGCCCGATTCCGGGTGATGACGTGTTCGGTTTCATTACGATCAACGAAGGAATTAAAATACATCGTGTGAATTGTCCGAATGCAATTCAACTGATGAGCAACTATGCATATCGAATTGTAAAAGCACGCTGGACAAATCAACAACAAATCGCTTTCCTTGCCGGAATAAAAATTACAGGTATCGATCAGGTTGGAATTGTAAATAAAATTTCAAAAGTAATTTCAAGCGAACTGAAAGTAAACATCCGTTCCATCAGCATCGACAGCAACGATGGTATTTTCGAAGGAACCATCATGCTTTTTGTACATGACACACATCATCTCACCAAACTGACGCAGAAATTAAAAGCCATCCAGGGAATTCTTACTGTGAGCAGGATTGACACGAGTGAGAAACCGGGGTAGTTGTTAGTTGTTAGTTCTTAGTTCAAAGTTCAAAATTGATTCGATTTTTTCAATCAATATCGCGAAGCACGGGACAGCACATCAGCACATCTTCAAATTATCAAATTCCCAAACTGCAAGATTCCTGCAAGGTTTTCACTGAATTTAAAGCAACAATAGCAATCTGCTTATGTAGAAGAATCAACTCTGGCATATCGCCACTGTTGTATTTATTCATCCCATGGCAGATCAACTTATTCACATCCTTGTTGTAGAAGACGATGAACTCGATCGCATGATTATCAAGCGTGCTTTGAAGTCATCCGGAATCAATGTTGAAGTTACATTCGCTGAAGATCATGAAAGCGGAAAGGCTGCAACACTCAACAAAAACTACGATTGTATTTTTCTTGATTACAATTTACCCGGAGGAACAGGGCTCGAATTGTTGAAGTCGATTCGCGAGCAAGGAAACACATCGCCAATCATCATCGTGACTTCTCACGGAGATGAGAAAGTAGCTGTGGAAGCCATGAAGAGTGGTGCTTCCGATTACATTCCCAAAAGTTTATTATCACCGGAAGGTCTTGGACAGAGTTTGCGTTATGTAATTCGTTTCAAAGAAGCAGAACGTGAGAAAGCAAGGATTGAACATGCATTGAGTGAAACTGAAAAACGATTGCAAACCATCGTGGCTCACTCGCCCATCATACTTTTTGCATTGGATGAGCAAGGAATATTCACCATCTTCGAAGGAAAGGGAGTTGAAAGTTTAGGTGCAGACAAAAGCCGAATCATCGGAAAATCCATTCATTCATTTTCTCAGATGTTTCCCGAAGTGCTGGAGATATTTGACCGTACAATGAAAGGAGAAGAAGTAACAACCATCCTTGAGCTGAACGGACAATTTCACCAGGCCTACTACGCTCCTGTCAGGGATAAAGAAAATAAAGTCACCGGAGTAATCGGTGTTTCCTCTGATATCACAAGTCATAAAAAAGTAGAAGAAGAATTGCTGAAAGCAAAACAGCTGGCGGAAGAAACAGCGATGATCAAGGAACAGTTCCTTGCCAACATGAGCCATGAAATTCGTACTCCGATGAATGGTATCATTGGCCTCACGCACATTTTGCTGAATACAAAACTTGATACGGAACAGTCGGGTTATATGAAGTCAATCAAAACTTCTTCGGATAACCTGCTCGTCATCATCAACGACATCTTAGACTTTTCAAAGATCGAAGCCGGAAGAATGAACTTCGAAAAAGTTCCCTTCCGCATTGATGAAATTGCACAGAATACAATTGATCTTTTCAAAGCGAAAGCTGATGAAAAGAAACTTACACTTACTACAAACGTGGATTCAAAAGTTCCCGTTACACTTTGCGGTGATCCTACCCGTCTCAGCCAGATCATGAACAACCTGATCGGAAATGCAATCAAGTTTACAGAGCACGGAGAAGTGTCGATGCATATTTCGATGCGAAGTAAAAGAGATGAGAATATAACACTTGATATTGAAGTGAAAGATTCAGGAATCGGAATTCCAAAAGAAAGCCTGAATTCCATTTTCGAAAGCTTCACACAAGCCAGCAGCGATACGAGTCGCAAGTTCGGTGGAACAGGTTTGGGATTAACGATCGTGAAACGCTTGATAGAACTTCAAGGCGGAACCATTGGCGTGAAAAGTAAAGAAGGAGAAGGAGCTACGTTCTTTTTTCATCTCACGTATGAAATTGCATCCACTGAAACTGCTCAATCGAAAAACATACCTGTTGAAGATAGTGAGTCACTGGAGGGCATCAACATCCTTGTTGCAGAAGACAATGCCATCAACCAGATGATTGTGAAAAAGATTTTGACGGATTGGAAAGCAAATGTGGAGTGCGCAGGAAATGGATTGATCGCCATTGAAAAACTGAAAGCCGGAAATTTCGACATAGTATTAATGGATATCCAGATGCCGGAAATGGATGGCTACACAGCTACTCAAAAAATAAGGACTGAACTGGAAGAACCATTCCGCAGCGTTCCCATCATGGCGATGACGGCTCATGCTGTTCCGATGGAAAAACAAAAATGCTTTGACCTTGGAATGAGCGAGTATATCTCAAAACCATTTAACCCTGCAGACTTAAAGAAAAAAATTCTTGAGTATGCATTAAAACCAACAAACAGGAAATGCGAAAACGTCAATACAGAAAAAGAAAATACAGAGGCAGTAAAAGAAAGTGTGACCGTTTCTAAACCAAAGGCAGACGATAAAATCACTTCCATGATTGCTAGCGGAAAAATCGATCTCACCTATTTGAAGGAGATTGCTGATGGCAACAATGCATTCATCATCGAAATGATTGAAGTGTTCCTACAGAATACTCCGGAAGCACTAGCTAAAATGAATGAACATTTTAAAACACAGAACTGGGAGGAGTTACGCCAGATCGCTCACCGCATCAAACCATCTTATTCATACATGGGTTTGCCGGAAATGCAGAAAGTCCTCGCAGAAATAGAGGCTTGCTCAGATTCAAAAACAGGATTGGAAAAAATTCCTGAACTCATGTCGTGCGTTTGCGAAACCAGCAAATCAGCTTTTGCAGAATTGAAAAAAGAATTAACAAGTTATAAATAAAGACCACCTTCAAAAATTACTTGTTTTCATGATCACACTAAAAAGTGTAAGAATGACTATGAGAATGCAAATAATGAAGGAACTTTAAATGAAACATTTTAACAGATAATTTCTACAAGTAGAATACTAAATCTTAGCATCATGATTAAAATATTTATTGTTGACGATGACCAGTTCCTGGGGAACTTAATCAAGAAAGCAATCGAAAAGATTGACAATGTTGATGTCACTCATTTCATGTCGCCGGGAGAATGTCTGAACAACCTTCATCTGAATCCGGACATCATTTCCATTGATTACCTCATGCCGGAAATGAACGGACTTGAGTTGATGGAAAAAATAAAAAACTACAACGACTCCATTCAATGTGTGATTGTATCAGGACAGGAGAAACTGGACGTAGTTGTGGAGACTTATAAAATGGGAGCCGAAGATTACATCATCAAGAATGAAAATGCAATTATCAACCTTGAAAATTCGGTCAAGAATCTTTGCAAGAATGTAAATCTGAAAAAAGAAAATGAAACCCTGAAAGATCAGATCATTGATCGCAACAGGTACACGAATATCCTTGGTAACAGTTCTGCCGTGTTGCGCACACTTAAACTTATACAGAAAGTAGAGAAGAGCAACATCATGGTGCTTGTAACAGGACAAAGCGGAACCGGAAAAGAATTGGTTTCACGTGCGATCCATTACAACTCACCGCGTGCAAGAAAACCGTTTGTTACCGTAAACATGGGTGCGATTCCTGAAGACCTGATCGAGAGTGAATTATTCGGTCATGAAAAAGGAGCGTTTACCGATGCACGCGACCGCAGAATCGGGAAGTTTGAAGAAGCGAATGAAGGAACTATCTTTCTGGATGAGATTGGTGAAATGGATCCGATCCTGCAAACAAAACTGTTGCGTGTGCTGCAGGAAAAAGAAGTGACACGAATTGGAAGCAACAAACCGATCAAACTGGATGTGCGTGTAATTGCAGCAACCAACCGTAACCTTGCTCTTGAAGTAAAAGAAGGACGTTTCCGTGAAGATCTGTTTTATCGTCTCCAGGGTTTTCTTATTCACCTCCCTCCTCTTTTTGAGCGTGGCGATGACGTGATCATGCTTTCGAAAAGTTTCCTAAGTGATTTCTGCAAAGAGAACCGCATACAACCTGTCACGATTTCGAAAGAGGCTGTTAAAGCAATGATGGAATATAAATGGCCCGGTAATGTGCGCGAGTTAAAAGCAGTGATTGAACGTGCTGCTATTCTTGCTGAGAACGGAACCATCACACAAGAAGATCTTGTATTCGTTAACAACTGATAAAAAATCTGTGATTTGAATGATAAAAAAACCTCTTGCTCTTAGCAGGAGGTTTTTTAGTTTAATAAATCACCAAACCTTACACTTTTCGTAACGACTGTTTTTTGTGTTTAACGCAGTTTGATTCCTACTTAAGCCAAAGAAATAATTTTTTAGCTTTCTTTTCTCCACTGAACATCCAACTATTCCGAAATCTTACAGATGTAACTGAAGCGCCATCATTTCAGGTGATTTGAATTCACCAAAATGCTGAATGTGCGTAGAAGAATATTGAAACTAAATCCGATTAAAGCAACATTCATCAGTCATGAAGAAAATAAAACGTCCAAACAATCAGCAACGGCAACGTCAGAAAATTTCACGCAAGACAGTCATCATCCTTTGTGCCTCTTCGATAGCATGCATGGTGATCGGTCTGACCATTTTCTTCAACCTTACACAGGTAGACGAAACAAAAGCCATGAACAATAACGTGATCCTTATGCCGGATCAATTCTTCACAAACGAAAAAACAATTGCAGCACCTGTGATTGCAAAGCGGCCGGCAGCAAATGCAAATACAATCTTTATTAAGCAGGCAAAAGAACTTCCTGAAAGATCGATCACTGCTGAATAATTAAAAACCATTTCATCACACCATTGCGAACTTTTAAAATCGATATGATAAAACGCTTGCCTGAAATGAAATTTCTCCGGGTAATTTTTTGCCTGGTCGGAGTGTTGATTCTCAACACCGGAATTTCTTTTGGTATCGCGTTGAACAGCACCGCTTCCGGAAACTGGGACAACCCTTCAACATGGAGTCCCGCAAGTGTTCCATCAGCAACCGATGTCGTTGTTATAGGAGCAGGTCAAACCGTTACCGTTAATTCCGACCAAACTATTCAATCATTAACTGTTTCTGCAGGCGGAACGTTAACCTGGTTGCCGGGAGTTACGCTTACCATAAACGGAGCAGTCACTGTAAACGGAACCGTGTTGATGAACGGAGGGAATATCAGCCTTCCAAATTCAAATACTTCTTTTGTTCTTGGCGCGAATTCTTTTTTCACATGGCAGCCGGGAACAAATACTGCATTGGGTGCAACATTGTTCACCAATGGAAATGAAAACTTTTCTCCAACCAGCACATTGACGATTAAAAAATGGTACAACTATACTGTACCTCTCGGATCTGTTGTGGCAGGCAATTTCGGAAACCTTGTGTTGAATTCACCATCCATTTCCAACACCATTGTAGAATGGAACCAGAATAATTATTTTCAAAACCACAGGATTCAGGGAAGTCTTACAGTTGACCAGGGATGGATTACACTTGATAAGTCAGGCAGCATTTCGAACACAACAATCGGAAGTATTGTTCTTGCGTCAATCAACTCATCCTTCTATGGTCACAACGGAACGCATCCATCTTCGTTCAGTGTTTCAACAGGAAGTGTGACAAACAACGGAGGAATTTTTTACGGGCTGAATGATGGAAACGGAAATGTCACTGTAACTGTGGCAAACAACTTCACCAACATCGGAAATGTGAAGATCATCAACAACTCCGGTGTTGCAGGAGTAAGTAATGGAAACGCAACATTTATTGTCGGAGGAATCTTTTTACAAAACACAGGTGACACGCGAATCGTCTACAATGTCACCACATTGAATTCAGGAACATACTCCTGTAATTTCGGAAGCCTTCTGTTGAACGGTGGAATTTTTATGGGACAAACAGGTTGCCACACAGCAGGCGGAACAGGTTCGATTACGGTGTCAAACAATTTCACTGTCAATTTCAGTTTGGCATCAAGCAAATTCAGGGGAACTTCTCTTTCTTCCATCGGATCAACGATGAATAATCTCAAGTTCAGGCTTTCTGTTGGAGGAAATCTTTCAATCAGCGGAATTGTAACATCTGAATTTACAGGGTCTGCATCTTTGGGAGCGGAAACAATAATCATCAACGGAGATCTGCAGGTAAGCGGAACCACAACAAGTTTTAATTACGGAGCTGCAAGTGCAAGTCATGCGCTCAGTATGACCATTGGCGGAAACGTTCTTATCACAGGAGGTACATCTTTCATATCGCGTAATCCGGGAACTGCAGGAGTCAGTATTACAGGAAGCCTGATAGTTACATCGGGAAATATTATAATGAAAGGAGATTCGGGAACAACGAACATCTTACTTGGAGGAACATTCAATCAAAGCGGAGGAAATTTTTATTTGCACAACAACACAGCAGTTGCCACTTTCAATACAGTTGTATTGACAGTGAACGGAGATTTCATCCAGTCGAACGGCACACTCAATTTTGATAACAACTCATCTTCCACTTCTGCAACACATACAATCAATGTTGCAGGACCATCCTACTCCGTTTCCGGCAGTGGTTTGATTACTCACAGTGGCGCTCAGTCCATACCTGTATTCGGGCAACTGAACTTTACAAGGAACGGCATTGTGAATTACAGCCGCTCAGGAAACAATCACTTCATTCAACAGATCAAACAAACAGTTGCTTCAGGATGCACATTAAATGTACAGACAGGAAACATTCAAATTGCATCGCATTCGAATCCATCAACAGACTATTTCAGAATAGCAAGTGGTGGAATTGCAGCTGTGAACTTCGGGCAACTTGTTTCAAATGGTTTATCAGGAAACTGCGGAGTGCAGATTGATTCGCTCGGAGTTATTAAAACATTCAGAGTGAAAGGTCTTTATGATGGTACTTCCAATGCATGCATCAACGCTTCCAACAACATTAATTTTTACCTGCATGCATACAGTGTTGTCGAATACAACGGAGCAGACAATCAAGTGATCACAGGAACAGGTGCCGGAATTGCGACCACGAGCAATCACATGTATGGAATCCTCAGGATAAATTTCAACGGAACCGACAATGCTGAATACACAGCGCCAGCGTCATCGAATGTATTTGTAAGAACAAGGCTCGACCTGGTTCACGGAGAACTGAATCTGAATAGTTACACACTAACTATTCTATCAGGAATTCCTTCTGCAATCACAAGAACGGGAGGCTATGTAAAAAGTGAAATGAATGCGGCAACGAACACAAGTATTCTTCTTTGGAAAAATATGACATCCGGACTTCATGAGTTCCCGTTCGGAGTTGACGCATCTTCTTACATTCCTGTAGACTTCACTCCTACTTCAGGTTTCGGAGGAGATGTGGCCGTTTCAACACGCTCAACATTCGCATCAGATAACCAGCCTTATCCTTCAGGCATTCCGGTTACTCAAACAATCAGCATCAATATGGGCGGCAATATTTATGACGATAATTATACGATCGACCGCTGGTGGAGCATCACAGCAAACGGGTTCACAGCCAATGTTTCTCTTGCCTTTCGCAATGTTGAAAATACGTTGCCTGCAAGCAATAGCAACGGATCTCTCGGCATTATTCAATGGAACCGGACGATCTGGAATTATCCGATCGGAGGCAGAACGGGGTCTACTGCAAACACTTCAACAGTTTTCGCAACCGGTGTCACATTATTTTCAAGCTGGACCATCATCAGCAATTCAAACCCACTGCCAATCGGACTTGAGTTTTTCAATGCGACACAGAACAGAAAAGAAGTCAACATACAATGGGCTACTTCAACAGAAATCAATAACGATCACTTCAATATAGAGCGGAGTGCTGATGGAGGTAACTTTCAAAGCATTCAACAACTGGCAGGAGCAGGAAACAGTACCATTTCATTACATTATGGAGCTGTGGATAAAAATCCAATAGAAGGAACTTCTTATTACCGTTTAAAGCAAACCGATTATGACGGACGCTTTACCTATTCGGAAATAAAATCAGTGAACATGCATGCAATGATCAGTGGAAATATTTCCGTTGATGATTTTGGACCGAACCCTTTTGATCAATCCTTTTGGGTTGCTTATCACATCGATAAAAAAGGACCTGTGAATTTCCAATTGACAACGATGGATGGAAGAATTGTTCGCACGGAGGAGAAGATTTCAGAAGAAGGTTCAAACCGATATGAGTTTACGGATGAATCCGGGCTCAAGTCGGGCGTGTACTTATTAAATATTCTTTACAACGACAAGAAGATCACAAAAAAATTTATAAAAAAATAATTACTGCAAATGAAAACAAGACAAAAAAAGAACGGTCATTCTTCGGGGCAAAAATCAAAAATGATTTTTAGCGCAAGGACAAAGCTGTCAGCAAAAACAATTTACATGGCTGCTGCTTTTTCCATTCTGTTATTAACAGGAGGCTTGATTGCTTTTATCAATCTTTCATCTCCCGATAAAGCCCATGCGGCAGCAAATGGCGATTACCGTTCATTCACTTCGGGTACCTGGGGTACTGCTGCAACGTGGGAAAAATATAATGGCTCTACATGGGCGGCTGCAACAGTTGCTCCTTCTTATACGGATGGTGCGATTGAAATTCAATCCGGCCATACTGTTACTATCTCAGCAAATGTCACCGTTGACGATGTACTGATTGATGCTGGCGGACAAGTGACGGTAAGTGCCAACACAATGACCATACATAAAGGTTCAGGTGTAGATGTAACCGTAAACGGAACATTGGATATTTCTTCCACTGTCGCATTCAATTCCAATTCTACTTTAAGTGTTACGGGAACTGAAATTCTAAGAAGTGGCGGAACGATAACAACTGCTTCAGGCGCAGGAAATACAATTGCTTCAGGCGGACGATTCAGACGTGACGGAGGTACAATACCTTCAAATTTTCCAACCGTAAGTTCAGGAGGAATTTATCAACACAACTTAGACGGTGGGACAATTGCATCAGCAACATGGAATACAGGGGCTACCTGTGAAATCACCGGAATTACCACCACACTCCCAAGCGGACTTGGACAGACATTTAAAAACTTAACCTGGAATTGCACAAGTCAGAATACAGCGTTTGATTTAGGCGCCACATTGCAAAATATAAATGGAAATCTGACTCTCACTTCAACAGGATCCTCAAATTTTCAATTCGATGCGCAGGGAAACAATTCCACAATAAATATTGGTGGAAACTTAAATGTACAAGGTGGAACCGTGTATAGCTGTACGAATGGAAGCACAATCATTAATCTGACCGGAAATTATGTTCAGACCGGTGGAACATTTGCTTTTACAAAAAACGGTGGAACAGCATATGGTAACACCTCAACTGTCATGAATGTAACCGGTAATGCGACAATTTCTGGAGGAACACTTGACATGAGTCAATGTGATGCAAACAATTCTGCAAAAGGAATCGGACAAATGTACCTGACAGGAAATATGTCGTTGAGCGGATCAGGAGTTGTTACTGAAACTTCGAATGCTTCGAGCGGACAAGTGTATTTCAATGGAACTTCTGCTGTACAATACTTTACTTCCACTTCACTAGGGTGCATAACAAATTCAGTTGACTTTATAGTGAACTCAGGAGCAATCCTTCGAATGGATGATCAAATTCTTTCTGGAGGCGGAAACTTCACGTTGATGAGTAACGGAGGATTGATGATGGGAAATGCAAACGGAATTACCAGCTCAGGAGCAACCGGAAATGTGCAATGCAGCGGTACTCGTTCTTACAGTACAGGCGGAGACTATACTTATAACGGAATAGTCGCGCAAAATTCCGGAAATGGTTTACCATCCACTGTTCACAATCTGACCATAAATAACAGCAGCAACGTAACACTAACCAGTAATAGTTCTGTCAGCAACATTCTCAATTTCACAAGCGGACTTTGGATTGCAACAAACGATACATTGACACTAGGAACAAGTACAGCTGTTCTTGGTACACTTTCAAGAACAACCGGACACGTAGTTGGTTATTTCAAACGATGGATTGCGGCTGCCACGACAAGCAATATTTTATTTCCTATAGGAACACTAACTTATTATGATGGCGCCAATTTCAGTTTCACAACTGCACCAACGGCAGGAAGTATTCTCAGCTCTTTTGTTCAGACCAATCCTGGAACACTGGGACTTCCTTTGACGGATGCCGGCGATAATTGCGGATATGCAGGATATGCCTATTGGTTGTTTGGTGCGAGAAATGGATTTGCAAGCGGAGTTTACACTGTCAACCTATATGCAAATGGATTTCCGGGAATTGCAGATTATACAAAGCTTCATCTTTTCAAACGAACAGGAAGCGGAGCTTCATGGACCATGAACGGAACACACGCTGCCGGAACAGGATCAAACTCTGCTCCTGTTGTCAACCGAACAGGGATGAATATACTCGGACACTATGGAGTGGTATCAGGTATTGCTAACACCCTTCCGATTGAATTGATTTATTTCAATGCAAAGGCAAATGAAAACCAGGTTGATTTTACTTGGGCAACGGCAACCGAATTGAACAACGATTATTTCACGGTGGAGCGATCAACGGATGCGGCTAATTTCAGTGAGGTGCTAAGAAAACAGGGAGCAGGAAACAGCACGGTCAAATTATATTATGCAGATGCTGACAGAAATCCATTTGAGGGTTATTCATATTACCGACTAAAGCAAACTGATTATGATGGGCACTTTACCTATTCTGATATTAAGACGGTAAAAAATAAAGCAAAAGGAGAGGATACTGAAGTAAAAATTTCAATGATTGCACCGAATCCATTCCATGAAAAATTCAGATTGACCTTTTTACTGAAACAGTCCGTCAATGTTAAAATAAACATACTCAATTCAAACGGACAGATCGTTTTTACGGATATGATCAGCACCGTTGACGGAGTGAACGAGTATGATTTTTATGATGCGTCAGGATTGCCTGCAGGAATATATTTCATTCAGCTCTCTTACGACAATCAAAAAGTAATACAAAAAATTATTAAAAACTGATTTAATCCTTTTACCATACCACTTTTATTTTTTATGGCAACACTACGACAAAATAAAAGGTCACAAGGAAAACGAAAGAGTCGCCTTGTTATGCGGACGCGAACAAGACTTTCTATGAAGAAAGTTGTTGTCGTTACCGCATCGGCAATTGCCCTGATGACTTCAGCAATGATTATTTTTTTCAATCTTAGTGATTCCAAAAGCGCGCTTGGTGCTACATCAGGTGATTATCGATCTGCGGCAACAGGAAACTGGAACAG
>JAYTXY010000063.1:0-4396 GCA_043742705.1 Bacteroidota bacterium | reverse complement strand
TGTTGCAGCCAGCCCGATAAAAGAACTGACCATCAATACGTCCAGGCTTCCCACCAACATGCCGGCACTCCCTACCAGTGTATTGAAGATCCCGAAGCTCATCATCTTCTTTATTAAATCTTTGTTCAGAAATTTCAAATTAAAATTGAAATACAGAAGATCAAGTTTTTTCAGGTAGATCAAAAGCAGAAAAATCGGAATCGCATAGATCAGCATAAACAGTTGAATAAATCCGTGAAAACTCACCAGGTTGAGATAGAAAACAAAAATGATGATGACTACAAGAAGCCGCAGCAACACATCCTTCATCAGGATTGGCATTGCGATCCTGTAATTGGCTCTTGCAAATGCTTCAAGGATGGCAGTTACCAGCATAAAGAATGCAATCGGTAGTACGTAATAATAATATTGAATAAAAAGTGGCGATTGTTCATGGTATGCTGCCGAGATTTTTTCTTTAAAGCCAAGCAGCACCAACACGGAGAAAAGAAAGCCGATACTGCTTACCAGGAGAGAAAAGTAGAGAAACCCTCCTGTTTTTTTTTTGTCTTCACTAAATTGTGGGAAGAACTGCACCACCACATTCGCTATTCCGAGATGAGCAAACTGCACAACGATAGAAGTGACAGCGATGATAATCCGTGTCAATCCAAATTCTTCCGGCTTAAAAAATAACGGGAACAGGAGCGCTACGTTGATGTAACCTAGCGCAAATCCAAGGTAAGAAACAACCGTTGCTTTAATACTTTGCCTGATGACAACTCCCATGATGTGATTATTGAGGCAAAACTATCAAAAATACAACGTGATGAACAACGCAAAAATTCTTACTTTCGAAAAATTTTTTAACTCAAGATGAGCATTCGAAAAAGTTTAAGAGAGATTGGTGCACTTAGGATGACTTATAATTACATAGTCCTTTTTGTGCTGGCTCATTTCAGGTTCAGGCCGTTACGTTTTTTGTCAGGGAATTACTGGTATTGGAAAGATTACGTGAACTTTAAACGGCAAAAGAAGAATGAACGCTTCAAACTCAGCGTAGCGGATATCATGCCGTTCACAGATGATAAAACCAGCACGACTCCACTAGAGCCGATTTATTTTTTCCAGGATTGCTGGCTGGCAAAAAAGATTGTTGAAAATAAACCTGCTCATCATTACGATGTGGCAAGCAATGCCAAGTCAATCGGGTTAATCTCCCAGTTTGTTCCTGTAACAATGATTGATATTCGTCCACTTGAATTGAAGCTGGATACATTGAATTTTATCAAAGGGTCTTTGCTGGAATTGCCTTTCCCGGATAACTCCATCGACTCCATTTCTTCAATTTGTGTTGTCGAACACATTGGGCTCGGGCGGTACGGAGATCCGCTTGATTCCTTTGGCAGTGAAAAGTCTATTGTGGAACTTCAGCGAGTCACAAGACAAGGCGGTCGTATTTATATTACTGTTCCTGTGGATTCAGAAAGTAAAATTTGTTTCAACGCGCACAGAACATTTACACCGGATTACATCAAATCCTTGTTCACCAATTGCGAATTGCAGGAGGAGCGATACATTTATGGAACCGAAATGGAAACACCGTATTCCCCGGAAAAAGGATTTGGTACAGGGTTGTATAGTTTCAGAAAAATAAAATGATTCAGCTAAAGCCTTTGCCGTATAATTATTTCACCTGTCCTGAGTGTAAGAAAACCACTTTGGAAGTGAAGGATTCTGTTTTCACCGGCATTTATACGTTGGCTGATTGCGTTTGCACTTCCTGCAAGCATAATTTTTATCATGATTTTCCGATAGGGCACTCATTACTTTTTCCTCAATCCATCAGCAAGGATGGCAGTCGATATTATACTTCATCGTATGGCTGGTTTTCGAAAACGTTCCGTAGGATTTTTGATTTAAGAAATCATGAAGACATCAACATCACAAAAAGAGTTTTTAAACAACATGACGAAGTAATTATCCTGAATTGTCTCGACACTGTTTATGGACATTCACTGCTGAAGTTGTTGAATGCTCAATATTATCTTGAGCATGAGAAAGAATCAGGTCTGGTTGTCATCATCACAAAAAATTTAGAGTGGCTGATTCCGGAAGGGGTTGCTGAAGTGTGGATCGTGGATGAACCGCAGGGAAATTTGATGCAATGGTTTGAACGCTTCGATCAATTTGTGAAGACTGAACTTACAAGATTTAAAGAAGTTTATTTAAGCGTAGCTTTTTCTCATCCGGAGCCCGCCGGAATTGATTTTAAAAAATTTACAGGACTCAACAGGTTTGATGTTTCCAAATTTGACAAGGGAAGATTTACAGTTACGTTTGTTCTCAGGGAAGATCGTTTCTGGTTACGAAGCGCAGTTGAAAAGACGGGATGGCTTGCTGTAAGAAAATTGAATCTTTTGAAGCTATTGAACTTTTGTTTTGTTCTCAGGCAAAACTATTTGGTAAAGCGGACTATCGCCAACATCAAAAGGATTTTTCCGAATGCAATGTTTCATATCGTTGGGTTTGGTAATACCGGTGCGTTCAAAGGTGAGATCAAAGATGGAAGAACCACAAATGTTACAACGAACATCGAAAAACAATGGTGTGAAATCTATGCGTCTTCACACGTGGTTGTGGGTATGCACGGGTCCAACATGCTTCTTCCGACTGCATTGGCAGGAGCATTTGTTGAAATTCTTCCTTCGGATCGATTGGGAAATTTTATGCAGGATATTATGCTTCCTTATTCAAAAAGAGATTTACATTACTTCGGAAGGTTTGTAAACGAGTTTATTTCTCCGAGAAAATTAGCGAAGTTGATTGTATCTATGAGAACAGGTTTTCGTTTTCATCACGCAACGATGCATGACGATTTTCTAACGCATAAGAAGTATGATGATGTTTCATGGTTTGGTGAGTATATTCACTCTGAGAACCCGGCAAAAAAATGACAGCATCAACTCCTGTACTTTTTTTAATTTTCAATCGTCCTGATGTTACGAAGATTGTGTTTGAAGCAATACGCAAGGCGAGACCTTCAAAACTGTATGTTGCTGCTGATGGCGCGCGCAAAGCCAAGGAAGGTGAAACTGAAAAATGTGAAGCAGTGCGGGCCATCATTGAAAAGGTTGATTGGGAATGTGAAGTGAAAAAATTGTATCGTGAAAAAAATTTGGGCTGCAAGGTTGCAGTTAGTTCTGCCATTGACTGGTTTTTTCAACACGAAGAAGAAGGAATTATCCTGGAAGATGATTGTCTTCCTGATCAATCATTCTTCGGATATTGTGCTCATCTTCTCGCTTTCTACCGTGATGATGAAAGAGTAATGCACATCAGCGGTGATAATTTTCAGTTTGGGATAAAGCGGGGAGAAGCGAGTTATTATTTTTCAAGGTACAGTCATATTTGGGGATGGGCTTCATGGAGACGGGCATGGAAACATTACGATGTGGCGATGGAAACATTTCCCGCGTTTAAAAAAAATAAGAAGATTGGTAAGATTACTGAGAATTACTTTGAGCAGATTTTCTGGATGGGGAAATTTGAAAAGACCTATAAAGGAGCAATCGATACGTGGGATTACCAATGGAACTTCGCGATGTGGAATCAAAACGGATTGGCTGTTATTCCCAATGAAAATCTCGTTTCAAATATTGGTTTTAACACGGAAGCTACACACACTTCTTCTTCCAATAAGTTCTCCGAAATCCCTGTTCATCCGGTACATGAAATTAAGCATGCGTTGAAAGTTGAGCGTAACAAAGATGCTGACGAATTTTCATTCAAAACAATTTATAAAAAGAATTTACCTGCTACCGGATTGATGATGCTTCGTTATCTTGCAGGAAAATATTTTACCAAAGATGAATTGTAATATCTGTTCTTCTCCTTCCGTTTTTTTTGCCGATGCAACTATTTTGAATAAATACAAAATTAGTTATCACCGGTGTTCTTCCTGTGGTTATATGCAAACGGAAAAACCATATTGGCTGAAAGAGTCCTACTCAAATGCAATCAACAGAGGTGACATTGGCTTAGTAACAAGAAATTTAATACTTACAGAAATTACTAAAGCGGTAATGGTTTTCTTCTTTCGGAAAAAATCGAAGTGTCTTGACTATGGTGCGGGCTATGGTTTGTTCGTTAGGCTGATGCGTGATAAGGGTTTTGATTTTTATTGGTCAGATGACTATTGTGAAAATATTTTTGCAAAAGATTTTGAAATGAAGGGAAAGGATGAGCAATTCGATTTCCTTACTTCTTTTGAAGTATTTGAACATTTAGAAAATCCGGTGGAAGAAGTTTCAAAAATGCAGAAGCAATCGAAGAGCATTTTCTTCAGTACAGAATTAATGCCCTCTCATCTGCCTAAGCCAAATGACTGGTGGTATTATGGGTTGGAGCACGGGCA
>JAYTXY010000062.1:0-6989 GCA_043742705.1 Bacteroidota bacterium | reverse complement strand
CAAGTAATCGATTGATGGTTTCTAACTCACTCAATGCCTGGTGTATTTCGTTTTCAGAAACACCCGGTTCATCCATTTTCTCAGGAAGTAAAGAGCGCTTTGAAAAATCAGGCATGTCCGGCATGAATTAGAAATCGAAAAAACGTCAGCATACTTCTGCAATCATAGATTCCATAGTAAGTCCCGGACCAAAAGCGCAGGCAAGTATTTTCTTTCCGGCATCATCCTTTGTAAAAGATTTTAAATATTCATTCAGCACAAAGAAAATGGTAACGGAAGACATGTTTCCGAAATCACGAAGCACACGGTACGATTTTTCATTTTGTGCTTTCGAAATCTGAAGTGCTTCTTCACAAGCTTCAAGAATCTTCATTCCTCCGGGATGCAGTGCATAGAAATTTATGTTTTCTTTTTTTATTCCTGCTTTTTGAAATAACTTCTCAAGCATTGAGTGAATGTTTTTTTTGATGAGTTCGGGTACATCGGCACTCAATCGAAGGTCAAAACCAAAATCACCAATGGTCCAGATCATTTCATCTTTTCCTGCCGGTTCGAACTCGGCATAAAAATTCAGAAGAGCAAGTGTTGAAGATTTCTTCTCCGACTCAATTTTTTTCGCGGAAACAATGCAGGCAGCGGCTCCGTCAGCAAACAAGGCATTGGCGATCACCTGGTACTGCTTTTCATTCTTCTGATAATGAAGAGTACACAACTCAACTCCAGCAAGAAGCACCACTGCTTCAGGTTGTGAGCGTGCAATGTGATATGCAACTTTCAACGCATTCATCCCAGCATAACAACCCATGAAGTTGATGCAGGTTCTTTCAACGTTTCTGTTTAATCCCAGTTTTTCTACCAATTGTATATCGAGCCCGGGTGCAGACATTCCCGTGCAGCTAAATGTAATTACATGCGTGATTTTTGCGAGTGATAAAGAAGGAAGGTTATTCAAACATTCATGAACAGCTTTTTCACAAAGATCTGCCGCATACAACTGAAATAAATCCATCCGCTTAGAAATCGATAATGCAGGATGATAATTGGCAGGATGAAACAGAATATTTTCCGGCTGATCTTCACGACCGAATTCAGCCAACACACTATGACGGGATTCAATACCACTTCGGGAATAGATTTTACGGAGCTGTAATTTTTCTCCGCGACTCATTCCATTTGCTGATTCAAGGATGGAATGATGCAGTTCCTGAGAGATCTTATGAGGCGGAACAGCCGTTCCAATGGATTGTATCAAAGGACTCGGAATCATAGTTCTATTAAATTTCTACAAATCAATATTGGAGAGAACAAAGATTTGCATGTTTTAGTATACTTCTGTTATATAACTTTAATAAAAAATTACATCATTCCGGTTTTACAAACCTATCTTGTAGCTTTGTAAAGTTACTAAATGTAATTCACGTAATTTTACCCGATGGAAAATGACAATACTTTCTTATTTGATCGTGATACGCTGCTTCACCTCCGTCTTCCGTTTTCATTTTTCCTTCTTCCGATTTTTTGCTTTGCAATCAGCCAGTCTGCAACCATCAACCTTCTAAACACACTCGTTGTATTCTTCGTCCTTCACTTTTTCATTTACCCTGCCAGCAATAGTTACAACAGTTACATGGATGAAGACAAAGGCAGCATCGGTGGATTAAAAAATCCGCCACCCGTTACGAAGAAACTATACTATGCAAGCATACTTTTGGATTGTGTTGGTTTACTGCTGTGTTTTTCCATCTCCTGGAAAATGCTTTTGCTGATGATCGTTTACATTGGAGTTTCAAAAGCATATAGTTGGAAAAAAATACGGTTGAAAAAATATGGTTTAACCGGATGGCTGGTGGTGATGCTTTTCCAGGGAGGTTATACTTTCCTGTTAGTAAACATGGCTTCAGAAAGTTCATTTGACGGATCATGGTTCAGCTACAAACACTTGGAATGCATGCTACTTGCTTCCTTGCTGATCGGAGGGTTTTATCCACTCACGCAAATATACCAGCATGAAGAAGACAGCAGTCGCGGAGATTTTACTATCAGCTATAAACTAGGGGTTACTGGTACCTTTATTTTTTCAGGTGCATTGTTTCTTTTAGCATGTGGAGTTGCCTTTGATTACTTCCGTACGTATTACAACACGGAACAATTTGAGATTTTTATTTCCTGCCTTGTACCTGTTGTTCTTTACTTTTTTTATTGGTTTGCAAAAGCATGGCGGAATAAAAATTCAGCTGATTATTCAAATTCAATGCGGTTGACATTTATTTCTTCCTCTTGTATGATTATCTGTTTCAGCATACTTTATTTCCTGAATCATTCTTTGTAAAGGATTTATTTTGTCCCTGACTTTTTCATCTCTTCCAGCATCGAAATAATCTTATCCAGTTTTTCCACTTCAAGTTTGTTCAACATTTTTTGAAGTGCTTCAATTTCCATCTTTGCTTCAAGGTTCGTCTCATAATCTGCTTGCGCCTGGATCCGATCACGTTCACTTTGCCTGTTCTGCGACATCATGATGATGGGAGCAGCATACGCAGCTTGTGTGGAGAAAAGAAGATTTAGCAGGATGAATGGATAAACATCCCAATGATACATGAATCCTATCACATTAAACGTCATCCACAGCGCCACCAAAATAGTCTGGATGATGATGAATCGCCATGAGCCCATGCCACTGGCGACAGAGTCTGCAAGGCGCTGACCAAATCCTGATTTTTCAATGTGTTCCTGGTGCCAGTTTTTTCGGGTTGCCATGTAAATCAGTTTTAGTGGTGGATAATTTAGATACGATTGGCTTTATCTTTTTACGAACAACAAAAATACCCATTTGAAAGTTGATTCATTAAAATAGCTGGCCTATAAGGAATAATATTGTCAACAAAGGATTTGAGTCAACCATCGTCTAACTTCCCGGTCTTTACCTGATCAATTTAAAAACAACAACCCTTTTTCAAGATTCGCTTATTGCCTGTGGCATTGCAAAAAAAGCCTACCTTCGCAGTTCAAAGTCCTGTTTATAAGGCATTCAAAGAAATATCATGAAGAAAATAATTTTACTCTCCATCGCTTCGATTAGTTTTCTCACTTCATCAGCAACCACACCTGATTGGACGAATAACATATCCTGTATCCTCTACAGTCATTGCACTTCCTGTCACAATCCTGCCGGTATTGCACCAAGTTCCCTTCTCTCCTATTCAGATGCAGCCTATCGCGCTACTCAAATCCGGAATTATGTCCAGGACAAGATCATGCCTCCTTTTCTTGCCGATGTAAATTACCAACAATACGCTCATCAGAAAACATTGACACAATCAGAGATTGATCAGATCACAGACTGGGTTAATAACGGAGCTCCAAGTGGCGACACAACACTTGCTCCGGCACAGCCAACTTATACTTCAGGTCCGGTGATTTCCAATCCGGGCTTCTCCTCAATCATGCCGACTTATACAATACCTGCTCTTAGTAATGACATGTATCGTTGCTTTATCATCTCCAATCCTTTTCCTGCTGATAAATACATTACAGCTTTCGAAGTAATTCCCGGCAACCGTGCGGCCGTTCATCATGTTCTTATTTATTCTGACAACTCCAGCATTCCTGTTAATCTCGATAATGCAGATCCTGATCCGGGTTATGTAAATTTTGGCGGAACGGGCAGCAGCAGTTCATCTTTGATTGGAGGTTATGTTCCCGGAAGTGATCCGTATTTTCTTCCGAACGGAATGGGAATGAAAGTAGCGGCAGGTTCAAGAATAATTATCCAGGTACATTATCCGATAAGTGCTTCGGGAATGATTGATTCCACCAGGATTAATTTTCGTTACAGCACAGGAACAGTGCGACAGGCTTACGATGCTCCGATCCTGTATCATTACTCACCAAGCCTCATAGACGGACCTTTGACTATTCCTGCCGGAGAAATAAAAACTTTTCACGAACAGTATCAGATACCCGTTGCAGCAAGCATTCTTTCCATTGCTCCGCATGCACATTTAATTTGCACTGGCATGACTTCTTACGCTGTAACGCCTGCACATGACACGATTCACCTCGTTACCATTCCTCATTGGGACTTTCACTGGCAGAGTGCATACTATTTTCAAAAGCCCGTTTATCTTCCTGCTGGAACTACGTTGTATGGAGAAGGTACCTATGACAACACAGACAACAACCCGGAGAATCCGAACAATCCACCGCAGGATGTCAGCTTAGGTGAATCCACAACTGATGAAATGTTGCTGTTCTATTTTGTGTATGTTGCTCACCAGGCCGGCGATGAAAATATTGTCGTGGATACATCCGGGCACATGGATCATTACCTCAATTGTTCATCTCTCGTTGCGGGTATTTCAGAAAATCATTCCTTGAATGGCGACTTCTTAGTTTATCCGAATCCTTCTGCACAGGAATTCAACATTGAGTTTCCTCCAAGAGAAAACTTCAACATCACTGTGAGAGACATGCACGGACGAACTGTTTGCGAAAGAAAAAATCTCTTTGGGAAAACAAAAATTAACTCCGGTTCATTTTCGGAAGGAGTTTATCTTGTTCACGCGGTGGGGAGCACAGGAAACGAGTATTATAAAAAGTTGCTCGTTATCAAATAAGTCTTGCTTCTTCGGATTGCTGATAAAGAAATTACTTTGACTCAGGCTTTCTCAATCTTTACTGCCGTGCCGTAAGCAAGTACTTCGGTAACTCCTCCCATAATTTCATTCGCATCATAACGCATAGCGATAATGGCATCAGCGCCTTTCTCTTCCGCATGCTGAATCATGATCTCGAATGCTTCCTGTCTCGTCTTCTCACAAAGCTCTGCATAGATTGAAATATTTCCACCCAGAATTGTTTGAAAACTGGCACCTATGTTTGCAAAAATATTTCGAGAGCGAACCGTGATTCCCCTTACAATACCAAGGTTTGCGGCAACACGAAAGCCAGGAATTTCCGTAGCGGTGGTAATTAAGTTTCTGTCCATGACAATAATTTATTTCATTGCAAGGTAAAAAAAGATTGCCTTAGCAGCAGGATGTTTATTGTTTCAAACATTAAAGCTAAGTTTGCGTTTCCTCAATGAGAAAGATGAGAATAAAGCGTTTATTTTTTTTCCTTTTTGTTATTGCCCTGTCCGCAGTTTTTGTGTTCGATCGTGCCGTAGCTCAAAACGCTACGCAGATTGAGTTGCTCCATGCAGACTTTGCCGATTTCGATCAGTCAGTGAGCAGTGAAATACAGCGACTCATCGGCAACGTTTCTTTTAAACATGATAATACATTTATGTATTGTGACAGCGCTTACCTGAATAAGGTGAAAAACAGTTTGGAAGCCTTTGCTCACATTCGCATTGTGAAAGGTGATTCAATTACGCTAACCGGAAAACGGTTACTATACAACGGAAATACTGAATTCGCTGAAGTGTTTCAAAATGTGGTGATGACAGACAGGAAAATGACACTTACTACTTCTCATCTTAACTATGACATGATTCACGATATCGGATCGTATACTGACAGTGCTCACATCGTTGATGCGGAAAATACACTCACCAGTAAATTCGGTTACCTGTACAGTACGACACACGATCTCTTTTTCAAAAAAGATGTGTTACTCGTTAATCCGCGCTATACAATGACAGGTGACACATTAAGATACAACACGATCAACAAGACAGCTTACTTTCTTGGCCCGACTTACATTTCTTCTAAGAATAATTTGATCTATTGTGAGAACGGCTGGTACAATACAGATAAGCAGACCTCTTCCTTTTATAAAAATGCTTTTCTGAAAACAAAAGGACAGACACTAAAGGGCGACACTGTTTATTACGACCGTAACAAGGGAATTGGAAAAGGCTTTGGAAATGTTTCTGTCTTCGACAGCGTAAATAAGGTCATCATCAGCGGTGATTATGCAGAGCATCATGAGATCTCAGATTCTTCTCTTGTGACAGGAAGAGCAATGATGACACAGATCTTCGACCTGGATTCCCTGTTTCTGCATGGCGATACATTGCTGGCAATAGCTGATCAGAAAACATTGAAGACAGACACGAGTCAAAACAGGAAAAGAGATCTCTTTGCTTTTCATCATGTAAAACTTTTTAAAAATGATTTCCAGGGAAGATGTGATTCGCTGGTTTACAATTACCGTGATTCAACCATTCAACTCTTCAGGAATCCAGTGTTGTGGTCAGGACTGAACCAACTCACTGCCGATTCCATTACCATTCAGACTGCGAATTCCGAAATCTCTAAGATGTATCTCGTCAATTCAGCATTTATTACTTCCCGTTCTGATAGCCTTCAGGAAGGTTCGCTTGATTCACTTCGCTTCAACCAGATTCGCGGAAAAAACATGACAGGATTCTTCAGTGAAAATAAATTGTATAAGATCAACGTGGAAGGAAACGGACAGACTATCTATTACACAAAAAATAAAAACAAGAAGGACTTTGGTGTAAACCGCGCTGACTGCAGCGATCTCGTAATTATGGTGAATGAGAATAAGGTTAAAAACATAACACTTCTCAACGATCCAGACGGAACACTTTATCCTGTAAAAGAATTATCTCCAAAAGAATTAAGGCTGAAAGGATTTGTCTGGAAAGGCGAGTTGCGTCCGATAAGGAGAGAAGATATTTTTCAATAATCATTTTTTAAGTTGCTCATGGTATGCAACTCCGTAATCTCCTTCTTTGATTCCATTGTGTGTATGCACGTAAACAAGAAAAGCCATCGTAACAATTAATTGTGCTGTGATAATTCCGTACATTATTTTTTTACGCTCCTGCAATACTTTGGCGAGAAAGATATATGAAAAAGGAAATGCACAAATAAGATAGTGTGGATAAATTACGGTACCACTCAGTGTCATGAAAACACCCAATCCAAGAAGGATGGAAAATAAATAAAAGCGTGTAGTGCTCATGTTCACGAAAAATTCCTGTACCGAAAATTTTTGCCTGAAAAAATTAATTCCTC
>JAYTXY010000061.1:0-17808 GCA_043742705.1 Bacteroidota bacterium | reverse complement strand
AAAGGAGGCCGAAAGCAATCCAAGGTTACTTGACAAGCAGATTTTTTTCACAAAACATTTTGAACAAAGCAGCAGTCAGAACATCAAAGATTTTCGATTGCCTGAAAACCGGAGTTACACGATGCGGGAACTCTTGCAATTCATGATCATTCATTCTGATAACGATGCAGCTACCCTGGTTTCACAAAATACAAACATGCTGGTGTATCGGAAATTATTTTCTGATCTCAACATTCCTCAGCCACCCAATGGAAACTCTGAATATTTTATCAGCGTAATTGATTACTGCAAGTTTTTCCGGGTACTGTACAATAGTTCTTATTTAAGGGATGAATATTCTGAATTCGCTTTGGACGTGTTAAGTAAAAGCACATACAAAGGAGGGCTTTTAAAAAACCTGGCGACAGGATTCCCTGTTTCCCACAAGTTCGGTGAACGAATAATGGGAAAAGTTCAACAGTTACATGATGTCGGTATTTTTTATGTTGATCACCAGCCCTACATACTTGGAGTGATGTCATCGGGGCAAAGTTTAGATCAACTTTCATCCGTTGTTAGTCACGTTTCAGAAATAATTTATGAGGAAAGCATCAGGTTAAATTAAACCTACCTCATTTGTATGAAAGCGAAAGACAGGGAACAGAAGAATAAAAATCTTTTTAGAAAAGATACTCCCCTTTTTTTTACGATCAGTCTTGTGCTCCTTTTCAGTGCTCTTGTTTATTGGATTTTCCCACATCCATCAGAAGGAAAGAAGATCGTTGTGGAAACGCAAAAATCGAATTGTATTCCTGAAATGAAAATACTTCGCAGTAAGGATTATAAATTTACGCATCGAATTTTACTTGCCAATACGAAGGAAGAAAATTCACAGCTTTCATCACTAAAACAGCGGATTAATAACTTCATCAATGAAGAAAAGTCTTACAAAGCAGTGAACGAAGTTTCAGTTTACTATCGGAGTCTGAACAAAGGAGAGTGGTTTGAAATTAATGACGCGAACACATTTATTCCCGCAAGCCTCATAAAAGTAGCAACGTTAATTACCATTCTGAAACAAGCGGAAAGAGATCCTTCATTACTTGACGTGCAACTCCATTTTGAAAAACACAAGGATCTCGGCTACGAGCAGAATATCAAAAATTTCAGTTTAGAGGAAAAGCAAAACTACACGATACGTGAACTCCTGTTTTACATGATTGCCTATTCAGACAATGATGCAACTGCATTGATACTGACAAAAATCAACAGAGATTTTTATGATAAACTTTACAAAGACCTTGAAATTACTCCTCCTGCCAGAAATCGTCAACCCGGTTCAGAATATTCGATAACCGTTGCAGACTATTGTAAGTTCTTCAGAGTTCTTTATAACAGCTCTTACCTGAAAGAAGATTACTCTGAATTCGCTCTTGAGTTGTTGACAAAAAGCACATACAACGAAGGACTGCTAAAGAATATGAAAACCGGTTTTCCAGTTGCTCACAAATTCGGAGAGAGAGTCGTTAACAATCTCCATGAATTGCACGAGGTAGGAATTTTTTACGTAGACAGAAAGCCTTACATGTTGGGTGTTATGACCACGGGCAGCGACCTCAATGAGCTCTCTTCCATTCTTAGTCATATTTCTGATATTGCCTACGAGGAGTCAGGAAAAGTAAACTGATAAGCTGCTTTTGGGGGAAAGCCCTTTTTGAGTTCTACTTGAAATTCTTTTAAAAACGACTTTTAATATTACTTTTGGCTTCTGCGAACTATTAATTTTTGACAAGCAGAAGTATGAAGGTTCAATCAACGATTTCTTTTGTTCAGGACGATGAAATTAAGACCCTCGAATTCAGTAACAATGAGCTGAAGCCGACCACCACTGTATTGGATTACCTCAGAAGTTCTGCTGTTCATAAGGGAACAAAAGAAGGTTGTGCAGAAGGCGATTGCGGTGCCTGTACCGTTGTTCTCGGTGAATTAAATCAGCGGAATAAATTAACCTACACTGCAGTTGATTCCTGCCTGGTTTTTCTGCCCATGCTACATGGGAAGCAATTGATTACTGTTGAGAATTTATCCCGTAAAGAAAACGACCTGGAAGTTCAACATCCTGTGCAGACAGCAATGGTAGAATTGAACGGAAGCCAATGTGGTTATTGCACACCGGGATTTATCATGTCGTTGCTCGCTCTTTACAAGAATGAAAACAATCCTTCAAAAGAAACGATCGAAGATGCGCTGACAGGAAATCTTTGCAGGTGCACAGGTTACAAACCCATCATTGAAGCAGCTGCAAAATCTTGTGTTCATAAAGGCATTGATCATTTTTCAGAAAAGGAAAAAAAAACTGAGGAATTGCTTTTGAAAATCCGGAACAACAGTTCAAGTCGTTCTATAAAAACTTCACAGCAAAACTACTTTCAACCGGAATCTCTTATTGAAGCGTTGCAGATAAAAGCAGAAAATCCGGAACGCTTACTCATCAACGGTTCAACGGATATAGCATTGCGTGTTACAAAAAAACATGAACTCCTTCCCGAACTGGTTGACCTTTCAGCAATCAACGAACTCAAACGATTTGAAAAAACTACGAACGAAATCCTTATCGGTGCAGGACTAAGTCTAGAGGAAATAAGAAAGAATGTTCAGCAGGATTTACCCGCTCTGTATGACATACTGAAAGTTTTTGGTTCACGCCAGATTCGCTCGCTGGCAACATTGGGAGGAAACATTGGTTCTGCATCTCCAATCGGAGACACCATTCCTATACTGATGGCTTATAATGCCACGATTCATTTACAAAGCGAGAAAGAGAAACGTGCGTTCAATGTTAATGAGTTTATCACAGGTTACAGGCAGACAAAAAGAAACCAAGATGAACTGATTGTTGCTGTCAGCATTCCTATTCCACAAAAGGAAATTCAGGTAAAGGCTTACAAAGTCTCAAAAAGAAAAGACCTTGATATCTCAACTGTCAGTGGAGGATTTATGTTGAAGCTGGCAAATGAAAAGGTAGAAGAAATTATTCTCGCTTACGGAGGAATGGCAGCTACAACCAAACGAGCAACTTCTGCAGAGAATTTCCTAAAAGGAAAAACATGGACAAGAGAAACCGTTGAAGAAGCTGCAGGGCTTATTTACAGCGAGTTCTCCCCTATCTCCGATGCCCGCTCGGGAGCGGAATTCAGACGGCTTGCTGCGAAAAATTTGTTGATTAAATTTTGGAACGAAACCAACTAGAAGAATTTTTAATTTTATATTTTTTATTTTTTATTGATCGTTAACCTTTTTAAATTATTAACTATGACGGAATCCGATTTAAAAAAAAGAACCAAACAGTTTGCACATCGATGTGTGAAACTTGCCTTTGCTTTGCCTGAAAACAAACTTGGAAGACACATACAGGGTCAGTTAATCCGATGCTCCTCTTCTGTGGCAGCAAATTACCGTGCAGCATGTGTTGCACAATCCAGAAAAAGCTTTGCTGCTAAACTTGGAATTGTAGTTGAGGAAGTAGATGAATCAAATTTCTGGTTGGAATTCGTTGTTGATGAGCAATTATTATTGAAAAGAAAAGTAGACTCTTTACTGGCAGAATCCTCGGAATTAATCTCAATATTTGTTTCATCACTTAAAACCGCTCAACAACCAATAAAAAATAAAAAATTACAAATTAAAAATGGTTAATGTTCCTCACGATAGCGCCACCAAACATGTAAGCGGAAAATCTGTTTACATCGATGACATGCTTGTGAATTCGCAGCTATTAATCGGACGCGTTGTGTATAGTAAAGTTGCTCATGCAAAAATCAAATCACTTGATTTGTCAAAAGCGAAACTCGTAAAAGGAGTTCATGCTGTGTTGTTCGCAAAAGATATTCCCGGTCATAATCAAATGGGACCTGTTGTTCACGATGAGGTATGTCTTGCTGAAGGCGAAGTATATTGTGTTGGCCAAGCCATTGCATTAATTGCAGCTGAGAGTAAAGAGATCGCCATTGAGGCAGAGAAATTAATCAACATTGAATACGAACTTCTTGAATCGATTCTCGATCTTCCGACCGCAATAGAAAAAAAATCATTGCTTGCTCCGGCGAGAACGATGCAGCGAGGTGATGTTGAAGCAGCTTTGAAAAAATCTCCGCATGTTTTAAAGGGAGAATTAAAAACAGGAGCGCAGGAACATTGGTACCTTGAAACGCAATCATGCTTATGTATTCCCGGAGAGCATAAGGAGATCAACGTATTTTCATCCACACAACATCCTTCTGAAACACAAGCTATCGTTTCGGAAGTGTTAGGAATTCCTAAAAATGAAGTAGTCGTTGAGATACGAAGAATGGGTGGCGCTTTCGGAGGAAAAGAAACACAGGCAAATCACACAGCAGCGTGGGCTGCTCTTCTTTGCAAAGCAACAAATCGTCCCGTAAAGATTCACCTTTTCAGAGATGATGATCAGAAAATTACCGGCAAGCGTCACCGTTTTCTTATCAACTACGAAACAGGATTTGACAATGACGGAAAATTGCTCGCTGTAAAATTAGAATTGAATGCAGATGCAGGTTGCACTACCGATTTAAGTATGGCAATTCTCGAACGAGCCATGCTGCATTCAGATAGTTCGTACTATGTTCCGAACATGCATGTAACCGGAAAAGCATATCGTACGAACCTTCCGTCCAATACAGCTTTCAGAGGTTTCGGCGGACCACAGGGAATGGCAGCAATGGAAACGGTGATAGATCGCATCGCACGTTACCTCAAAAAAGATGCTGCAGAAATTCGTCAGCTTAATTTTTATGGATTGGATAAAGATAACGTCACACACTATGGACAGGAAGTTGAACTGAATCGTCTTCATACGATCTACGATCAATTAATTAAGTCATCCGATTATACAAAAAGAAAAGGAACCATAAACTCCTTCAACTCATCGAATGAATTTTTAAAAAAAGGAATTGCACTGACACCTGTCAAATTCGGAATCTCATTCACCACAACTTTTTTAAACCAGGCAGGAGCTCTTGTCAATATTTACAAAGACGGAACTGTATTGGTGAACCATGGCGGCACAGAGATGGGACAAGGACTTAATACCAAAATACAACAAATCACTGCTGCTGAACTTGGAATTTCTCTCGACAGAATAAAAGTCAATGCAACCAACACATCGAAAGTCCCGAACACTTCTGCTACTGCGGCTTCTGCAGGAACAGATTTGAATGGTATGGCTGTAAAAGATGCCATCGAAAAATTAAAATCAAGGATTGCAAAGTTGATGGTTGTTGAATTTTCAAAAGCACGACCGCAAAAACAAACTTCCGAAGAACATATTATTTTCGAAAACGATTCTATCGTTGATTCGCGTTATCCTGACAGGACAATTGCTTTTGATGAAGCGATGATTTTATGCAACCTGAACCAGGTGAGTTTGAGTGCAACAGGTTTTTACAAAACACCAAACATTGGCTGGGACAAACTAAAAGGCTGGGGACGACCTTTTAACTATTTTGCTTTTGGAATGGCAGTTAGTGAGGTGTTGGTTGATACTCTCACAGGTTATCACAAAATTTTGCGAACAGATATTTTACACGATGTTGGTGATTCGATTAATCCCGGGATCGATCTTGGGCAAGTTGAAGGCGGATACATTCAGGGAGTTGGCTGGTGTACGACTGAAGAAGTGAAATGGGACGACAAAGGAAATCTGCTCAATCATTCTCCGGACACTTACAAGATTCCATCGGTGCAGGATATTCCCGAAGATTTCAGAGTATCCCTTTTACAAAATGCTCCGAATCCGAATGCTGTAAGAAAAAGTAAAGCCGTTGCAGAACCGCCATTAATGCTGGCTTTCAGCACTTGGCTGGCAATTAAGGATGCGATTTCATCCGTAGGAAATCACAAGTTCGAACCCGCATTTGAATTACCTGCAACCAATGAAGTGATTCTTCTTTCAATAGAAAATATTAAAAAGAAAATGAAGGAGGATAAAAAATCATGACGCCTCAGATCAATTTTTTCATTTTACTTCTTTCATTTTTTTTCATACTCCTCGCTGCTGTCTTTCATTTGTCCGCAAGAGTCCTGAAAATAAATCAAGTGTTGAATGATGTGGATCCTGATGATTCTGTTCAAAGCATCGTACTCTATAAAAAGATTTTTCTACTCCTTGCTCCCACTCTACTCCTGATTTATTTCGGACATCGTGAAGTAGTGAAACTCGGACTCGAAGCGCATGTGATGGAATGGTTGAACCTGGTTGTTCGTTGGGCGCATGTAGTACTTGGAATTTCATGGATTGGCGCTTCGTTCTATTTTATCTTTTTAGAAAACAGTCTGAACAGAACAGAAAACCTCAGGGATGAGTTAGCAGGAAATCTCTGGGCAATTCATGGTGGTGGATTTTATTACGTGGAAAAATATAAAACGGCTCCACCTGTTCTGCCGAAACATCTTCATTGGTTTAAGTACGAAGCGTACTTCACCTGGCTATCAGGATTTGTGCTGATGACTCTTGTTTACTACATGAATGCAAAGGCCTTTATGATTGACCCTTCGGTGCGAAACATCAGTACAGAAGCAGCGATTGGAATTGGTGTCGGAACATTGATCGGTGGCTGGATACTGTATGATCTTCTTTGTAAAACATCTTTGCTTCACAAGAAAAAATTATTCGGAGTGATAGGATTTATTATCATCATTCTCATTTCAATTTTTCTGAGTAAGGTATTAAGCGGACGAGCGGCCTTCATGCATGTAGGCGCATTGATCGGAACCATCATGGCGGGAAATGTTTTCTTTACAATCATCCCGTCTCAGAAAGCATTGGTGAAAGCTGCCAAAGAAGGAAAACCCGTTGATCCGAATCTGGGAAAGTATGCGGGACTTCGTTCACTGCATAACAACTATATGACCTTGCCTGTTATTTTTGTGATGATCAGCAATCATTTTCCAAGCACCTTTGGAAATCAATACAACTGGGCAGTCCTTGGAGGACTTACACTTGCAAGTGTTGCTGTCAGACACTTTATCAATCTTTATGAAAAAGGAAAATACGCAATGTGGATTATTCCGTTTGCAACCGTTGCACTGATTGCATTGGTATTGGTGACTGCTCCATCAACAAAAAAATTATCAACGAAAAACTCAGCACCAGTTTCATTTTCTCAAGTCCAACCGATTGTCAGCAAACGATGCGTGCAATGTCATTCATCAAATCCTACAGACGATGTTCAGAAAACGGCTCCCAACGGAATCATGTTCGATACACCCGATCAGTTTGAAAAACAAAAAGACAGGATCATGGTACGCGTAGTTCAGACGAAGACGATGCCACAAGCGAACAAAACAGGAATTACCGAAGAAGAACGTGAGCTGATTGGAATATGGATTGAGCAAGGAGGGAAAATCAATTAGCTAATTTGATAATTTGATGATGTGTTGTTTGAAGACAGGAAAGTGAGAAGGTCGGAAAGTGAGACAATGAAAAGGTGATTTGAAAAAAGTGAAAGCAGAATTTGGAATATATAGCAATCGCGTTTTGACTCCGGAAGGAATCAGGAAAGCAACAGTATTGATTGCTGATGGAAAAATTGTGGATGTTGTTGAAGGAAAAATTTCCGTTGATATTCATGTGATCAATGCAGGCAATTCTGTTTTAATGCCGGGACTGATTGATTCACACGTTCACATCAACGAGCCGGGACGAACAGATTGGGAAGGATTTGAAACAGCAACAAAATCGGCAGCCGCAGGAGGCATCACCACATTGGTTGATATGCCTTTGAATTCAACTCCCGTTACTACAACGGTCAAAGCTTTTCAGGAAAAACTGAATGCAACCAAGGGAAAACTTTTTGTCAATTGCGGTTTCTGGGGAGGAATCGTTCCGGGAAATACAGATGACATACAACCATTGATTGATGCCGGAGTTCTCGGCTTCAAAGCATTTCTCACACATTCCGGAATCGATGATTTTCCGAATACGGATTTAGAAGATCTTGAAAAAGCAGCTCCCATCATTGCAAAAGCAAATCTTCCTTTGCTCGTTCATGCGGAACTTGACTGGGAGCATCACGGACAAATTGCATTGGAAGAAAACCCGACTTCTTACAAAGCTTATCTGAACTCACGTCCGAAAGATTGGGAAGACGAAGCCATTGCAATGATGATTGATCTCTGCGAAACTTTCAATCTACGAACTCACATTGTTCATCTTTCATCTTCCAACTCAATCGCGCAACTTAGTGCAGCACGCAGAAGAGGATTTCCTGTAACAGTAGAAACCTGTCCTCATTATCTTTTTTTCGCTGCAGAAAATATTCCGGATGCTGATACTCGTTTCAAATGCGCTCCTCCAATTCGTGAAAAGGCAAATAACGATTTATTGTGGGAAGCTTTGAAAGGAGGACTAATTGACTTTGTTGTGACCGACCACTCACCTGCTCCACCTTCATTGAAGAAAACTGAAACAGGAAATCTGAAAGAAGCCTGGGGAGGAATTGCATCGCTGCAATTCTCGTTGTCTGCAATGTGGACTCTTTTGAAAAAGGATAATTTTACAATCGCTGATCTTTCAAGAATCATGAGTGGCAATGTCGCAACCTTCTTGAACCTGGATCATTCGAAAGGAAAAATTAAAAAAGGCTTTGACGCAGATCTCGTTGTATGGAATCCGGAAGAGCATTTCAAAGTCGGGCAATCCATGATTCAACATCGCCATAAAATTACTCCGTACGAAGGAATTGATTTAAGCGGAGTCATTGAGCAAACATTCGTTGCAGGAGTAAAAGTCTTTGACAACGGTACATTTGTATCTTCACCTCCGGGAAAAATTATCTTGAGACATTCATAATGCAGGAAACATCCACACAACCATCTTTTACACAACTGCTCAACCTTGCAGCAGACAAACTTGGCGCAAAAACAATTGCTTGCAGCGATGACTTTTTTGCCGAGAAAGAAAATCTGGTAAAACCAGGGCGCGGAATTTTTATTCCCGACAAATACACCGATCGCGGTAAATGGATGGACGGATGGGAATCGAGAAGAAAAAGAATTCCCGGTTACGATTGGTGCATTCTCAAACTCGGAGCTTCCGGAGTGATTAAGGGTTTTGATATCGACACGAATCATTTTCTTGGCAATCATCCTCCGTTTGCTTCTGTTGAAGCATGTACGGCTCCTGAAAATAGTTCTGAAGAAACATTGACTTCATCGCAAACTCAATGGACTGAAATACTGGCGAAGTCTCCATTAAATCCGGGGAGTCAGAATTTTTTTGAAATCAACAACGCCACTGTCTTCACTCATTTAAGATTAAATATTTATCCTGATGGTGGAGTTGCAAGACTGAAAGTGTACGGAGAAGTCTACAAGAACTGGAATGAAGTTAAGCCAAATGAAACTATTGATCTTGCTTCCGCACTGAACGGTGCAAAAGCAATTCTTTGCAACGACATGTTCTTTAGTCACATGGATAATCTGTTGATGCCGGGTCGGGGCGTGAACATGGGAGACGGCTGGGAAACCAAACGTAATCGCACTCCGGGAAATCGTGACTGGGTCATCATTCGTCTCGCTAATGTTGGACAGATTAATAAAATTCTTGTTGACACGTGTCACTTCAAAGGAAATTACCCTGACACTTGTTCTATAGAAGGCTGTTATATCTCAGCGGAAGAAGAAAAAAATATTTCTTCAGATAAAATCACCTGGAAAGAAATTTTACCAAAACAAAAGTTGCAGGCGGATCACGAACATTTTTTCGAAAAAGAAATCAGTTCGAACGAAGTGTTCACTCATGTGAGATTATTCATTTATCCCGATGGTGGAGTAAGTCGCTTGCGATTGTTTGGAACAGTAAAATAATTTTATGACAACAGAAGAATTAAATACATTGAACGAAGCAACTCTGAAAGATGAGTTGATGAAGTGCTGCGGATCGACACGTTGGGTGAAACAATTAATCGCAGCCAAACCTTTCAGAAGTCCTAAGGACGTATTTACAAAAGCGGAATCCTCCTGGCATAACACAACAGAAAAAGATTGGCTGGAAGCGTTTTCACACCATCCTAAAATCGGTGATCTGAAAAGTCTGGAGAAAAAATTTGCTTCGACAAAAGCTCTGGCAGGAAGTGAACAGGCTGCAGTCAATTCAGCCTCTCAAAAAATGCTGGAAGAACTTGCGGAGAAAAATACATTGTATGAAAACAAATTCGGTTTTATCTTTATTGTTTGCGCAACCGGAAAAAGTGCGGAAGAAATGCTGAGACTGTTGAATGACAGGATTAGCAATGACAGATCCACCGAATTAAAAATCGCTTCTCAGGAACAACATAAGATCACAAACCTTCGACTTCAAAAACTATTGTCATGAGCCAGATCACAACACACGTTCTCGATACATCGCTGGGAAAACCGGCTGAAGGAATACAGGTACTGCTTGAAAAGCCGGGACCCAAAGGAAGATGGCTTGCCTTTTCAAAAGGTGTCACGAACAAGGATGGTAGAATTGCAGATCTTTTGAAGAAAGATAAAACTCTGAAAGCAGGCAATTACAGACTGACTTTTGACACGTCTGCTTACTTCACAAAACAAAAACGCAAATGCTTTTATCCGCTAGTACAAATTGTTTTTGAAATTACAGACGAAGGCCATTATCACGTTCCGCTGTTGTTGAATCCGTTTGGATACTCTACTTACCGTGGAAGCTGAGGGAATTTATTATTTGTTATTTTTATTGAGTAGAAAAGTGAAATGCGAGAATACAAATGAACTATTGAACTAATTAACTATTGAACCAGTAGCCATGAAGATGACAATTGAAAACAATGAAAAGGAAAGTATCCTGAAGGAACTGGGAGCAGCAAATCTTGCTTTTCAAAAAATTTATCCGGGTGACCGCGCTGACAGGCAGCCAGTGCATACTGTTTACGGAGGTGCAAATCTTTTCAAGTCTGATTCAACAAAACGTATGGGAGAAATTGCCTTGCGGAGTTTAAGAACGAGCGCGCCTGATTTTACTGTATTGGCAAGAGTTCTGGAACTTACAGGCCATGAACAACTTCCTTCAGCTGAAAATAAAATCAGTGAACTGTCTTCTCAGCTTGAAAAACTTTCAGAGGCTGAAAGAAAGAAACATCCTGCATGGTTGCCATTTACTGTTTACAAAAAAATAATCAGCAAACTGGAACGTGAAGCAGTAGAAGATTTTCGTATTGACTTCGAAGACGGATTTGGCAATCGTCCGGATGACGAAGAAGATGCAACAGCAGTGAATGCAGCGAAGGAACTTGCAAAAGGAATGAAAGACAAAACAATTTCTCCTTTTATAGGAATTCGTATCAAACCATTCACTGAAGATTTAAAACAACGCGGAGTTCGCACGCTTGATATTTTTCTCACGACATTGTTTGAGGAGACAGGTGGAAAACTTCCTGACAATTTTGTGGTGATGCTTCCTAAAGTCACTATTCCAGAGCAGGTTCATGCATTGGTCAAATTTTTTGAAATCCTTGAAAAGAAAAATAATGTTCCGGCAGGTTCATTTAAAATGGAAATGATGGTGGAAGCTACACAAGCCGTCATGGACAAGGATGGAAAAAATCCTTTGCGTTCACTCATCATGGCAGCAGGCGGACGATGCATTGCAGCTCACTTCGGCACGTATGATTACACAGCTTCCTGTAACATCACTGCAAAATACCAGACAATGGATCATCCCGTTTGTGATTTCGCTCATCACATGACAAAAGTTGCATTGGGCGGAACAGGAATTTATTTATCGGATGGCGCAACGAACATTATGCCTGTGGGTCCGCACAGAGGAGACGCTCTTACGAAAGAACAGCTCGAAGAAAATAAAAATGTAGTTCATCGCGCATGGAAACTTTGCTTTGATCACACTACGCATTCATTGCGAAATGGTTTTTACCAGGGATGGGATTTGAATCCCGCACAACTTCCGATGCGATACGCAGCTGTATATGCTTTCTTCCTCGAAAGTTACGAAGATGCTGCTGTTCGCTTAAATCACTTTGTTGGTAAAGCAGCGCAGGCAACACTTTCGGGAGATGTATTTGACGATGCAGCAACCGGACAAGGTTTGTTGAATTATTTTCTTCGCGCACTCAACTCAGGAGCAATCCATGAAGATGAATTGGTAGTTACAGGATTATCTATTGAAGAAATCAGGATGAGATCATTTTTTAAGATACTTGAAGGGAGAAGGAAGAGGAGAAAGTGAGAAAGTGGGAAGGTGAGAAAGTGTTTAAGTTGATAGGTGTTTAAGTTGGTGAGTGAGCATTTAAGTCAGCCCTAAGAAATAACGCCCTCACAATTCAAAATTCATAATTCATAATTCATAATTTCCCCATTGAACCCACTAGCTGAACGCATGCGTCCCTCCTCTCTCGATGATTACATCGGGCAGGAACATTTAGTGGGCAAAGGTTCTGTGTTAAGAAAAGCAATTGAGTCGGACTCTATTCCTTCGATGATTTTCTGGGGTCCGCCGGGAGTTGGTAAAACAACACTTGCATCCATTATCTCCAAACAACTTCGCAGACCCTTTTATACGCTGAGTGCAATCAGTTCAGGAGTAAAGGATGTGCGTGAGGTGATTGAACGATCACAGCAATATGCAGGAGAGCTGAAAGAAGTTCCGGGAAATCCGATTCTTTTCATTGATGAAATTCATCGTTTCAGTAAATCCCAACAAGACTCATTGCTGGGAGCTGTTGAAAAAGGAATTGTCACACTCATTGGTGCTACTACGGAAAATCCTTCGTTCGAAGTAATCTCCGCTTTGCTTTCACGTTGCCAGGTTTACGTTCTGAAAGAACTCGACAAAGAAGATCTTTTGAAAATTCTGACTCATGCAATCTCAAAGGACTCAGAACTCAAAAAGAAAAAAATTGTACTGAAAGAAACGGAAGCGATGATGCGACTTTCAGGTGGTGATGCGAGAAAGTTACTAAACCTTCTTGACCTTGTTGTGACAAGTTTCGAAGATGAAAAAGAAATCCTCATCACGAATGAACATGTTCAGCATGTTGCGCAGGAAAAAATTGCATTGTACGACAAGGGAGGCGAGCAACATTACGACATCATTTCCGCATTCATTAAATCAATGCGCGGCAGCGATCCGAATGCAGCAGTGTATTGGCTGGCTCGAATGATTAAAGGAGGAGAAGACCCTCTCTTCATCGCTCGAAGAATGGTGATTCTTGCCAGCGAAGACATCGGTAATTCAAACCCGACTGCACTTGTTCTCGCTAATGCTTGTTTTGACGCTGTGAATAAAATCGGTTATCCTGAAAGCAGGATCATTCTTTCGCAAACTGCGACTTACCTTGCTACTTCAGCAAAAAGCAATGCAAGCTACACTGCGATTGAAGATGCTTTTTCTCTTGTTGATAAAACCGGTGATCTTCCCGTTCCGCTTCACATCCGCAATGCTCCTACGAAGCTGATGAAGGAACTCAACTATGGAAAAGATTACAAGTACGCTCACCAATACGAAGACAACTTTGTAAACCTGGAATATCTTCCTGAACAAATCTCAGGAACGAAACTTTTTGATCCCGGGAATAATGCGCGTGAAAATGAGTTGCGTGCTTTTTTGAAAAAACTTTGGAAAGAGAAGTATGGGTATTAGTTGTTAGTTGTTAGTTCAAAGTTCAAAGTTCTTAGTTCAAAATTTAGAATTTTAAGCCAAAGAATTTATTATTCCAAAAACAAGAAACCCCAACTTTTTCAAGCAAGGGTTTCAAATTAATTTACAGGACTAAAATTATTTGTCTTGTTTATGTTTTTCTTTCATTTCCTTATGCATTTCTTTTTTCTTCTCCATTCTTTTTTCCTGGTTCTCCTTGAACTTTGCCATTTGTTCAGGAGTCAGAATTTTTTGCATTTCATCAATCATTTTCTTCCGGCTCTCTTGTTTTTCCTTCATGTCAGCCTCGTTATTTTTCTCCTGCGCAAGAATGAGTTCGCGCATCTTTGGTATTTGTGCGTCAGTGAGGTTTAGTCTTTTCTTCATTCCTTCCACACGCTTGTCCGTGCGCTGTTCAGGAGTCATTTTCATTTTCTTCGCATCAGCATCCTGAGCATTTACTTTTATGGCGATGCATGCTATCGCTACAAACAACGTGATTAATCTTACGATTCTCTTTTTCATGATTTATTGATTAGTTGGGTTTAGGCTTCGACCATTGCATTGAAGAAAGGTTTAGTTAGAGCAAAGTTAACAATCACTTAAGTCCTGACACAATTTCTTCTTTGCTTCAAGAAACTCATTCCATACATCTTTCACAATTTGTCCGGCTGGTTTAATCTCTTTAATGAAAGCTGAGACCTGTCCTACTTCCAGTTCTCCTTCGTCAAGATCTCCTTCGAACATTCCTTTCTTTGCGCGGGCGCGACCGAGAATGGATTTTAATTCCTCCACTCCTGCTCCATGTTGCTCCGCCTTCTCGACAAGACTGTAAAACTTATTTTTAATCAAACGAACAGGTGTCAATTGCTTCATAGTAAGAATCGTGTCTCCTTCTTTTGTTTCAATGAGTCGTTTCTTAAAATTCTCATGTCCGCTCGACTCGGGAGAAGCGACAAACCGTGTTCCCATCTGAACACCTTCTGCTCCAAGCGCCATGGCTGCAAGTATTGCTGTTCCGTTTCCAATTCCTCCGGCTGCAATCAACGGAAGTTTCGTTGCTTCCTTGATCAGTGGAATTAAGACCAATGTAGTCGTTTCCTCTCTTCCATTGTGTCCGCCTGCTTCAAAACCTTCAGCAACAACTGCATCAACACCTGCTTCTTCAGCCTTCTTCGCAAACTTTGTATTAGCAATAACGTGTACAACCTTCATGTTATTTTCCTTCAGGTGTTTCGTCCACGTAATCGGATTTCCGGCAGAAGTGAAAACAATTTTCACTTCCTCTTCAACCAATATCTCCATGATTTTATCAATGTCGGGATAAAGCAACGGAACATTTACTCCGAATGGTTTTGATGTGGCAGCTTTGCATTTCCGGATATGGCTTCTCAAAACATCAGGATACATGGATCCGGCACCAATCAATCCCAGTGCTCCTGCATTGCTTACAGCAGAAGCAAGCTCCCATCCGCTGCACCAGATCATTCCGGCTTGTATAATGGGATATTCAATTTCAAAAAGTTCTGTAATTCGATTTTGCATTGAGTTAGTTGTTGGTTGCTAGTTGTTAGTCGTTTGGTCTTGATTACTGGATCTAACCAACCGGTGCAAAGAAATGTTTTGTTTTGAATAATTGTTAAGAAAATAAGCCAAAATTCTTTTCCCAAAAAAGAATTACTTTCGCATTTCAATCTAACCATCATTTCGGGTATTTAATCTTTTACATGAAAGCAATCATTCCAGTTGCAGGTATCGGAAGCCGGTTAAGACCACATACGCACACGCAGCCAAAAGCGTTGGTTCCTGTTGCCGGAAAGCCCATCCTTGCTCACATCGTTGACAACCTGATTGAAGCAGGCATCCGTGAGTTTATTTTTATTGTCGGCTACCTGGGAGATAAAATTGAAGAATATATCAAGTCGAATTATCCCGGTATTGAGAAAACATTTATTCTCCAGGAACCTCGTATTGGAATTGGTCATGCTGTATGGCTGGCAAAGGATTGTATTGATGAAAATGATGAGTTAATAATTGCTTTAGGTGACACTGTATTTGATATTGATCTTAGGCAAGTTATAAATAATAGTGAATCTTCTTTAGGAGTTAAAAAAGTTGATGATCCAAGGAGTTTTGGAGTTGCCGAACTGAATGAAGATGGATACATAAAGAACCTTGTCGAGAAGCCTCCGATTCCTAAATCGAATCTTGCATTGGTTGGTTTGTATAAGATCAAGGAAGCGCGTTTGCTGATGGAAGCTCTGGAAGAAAACATTCAGAATAATTTCAGAACATACGATGAGTTCCAGTTGACAGATGGCATCATGCGTTTGATCAACAAAGAAGTACCGATGAAAACTTTTCCTGTTGAAAACTGGTACGACTGCGGAACAAAAGAAAGTCTGCTCGAAACCAATGCTGTACTTCTTAAGAAATCTGCGGCTCATCATCAGCACAATTATCACTTTGAGAATACGATCATCATTCAGCCCGTCATCATTGCTGATCATTGCAAAATCAGTAATTCCATTATCGGTCCGAATGTTTCCATTGGCGATCATTCGATCATCAACTATTCTATCCTGAAAGATGCCATCATCGGATCGTTCTCTGAATTACAAAATGCAGTGCTTCATCACTCCGTAATCGGCAGCGATGCTTCGCTTCATGGATTAAGTCAGTCGTTGAATATCGGTGATAGTACGGAAATTGACTTTGGATAATTTTATTGACGATTTTATCATTGACGATTGTCGCATTAAATCACAAACATGGAACATTGAACTAAGAATATGGAAAAAGACAAAGAGATTTTTGACCTCATCAAAAAAGAACAAAAGAGACAGGAAGAAGGCATTGAACTGATTGCATCGGAAAACTTTGTGAGCAAGCAAGTGATGCAGGCAATGGGATCGTGCCTCACCAACAAATACGCGGAAGGATATCCCGGAAAGCGCTACTATGGCGGCTGCCAGGTGGTTGACCAGGTTGAGCAACTTGCGATTGACCGCGCCAAAGCATTGTTCAATGCCGATTGGGTAAACGTTCAGCCACATTCCGGAGCGCAGGCAAATGCAGCAGTCATGCTCGCTGTGTTGAAACCGGGAGATAAAATTCTTGGCTTTGATCTTTCGCATGGCGGACATCTTACGCATGGATCACCGGTGAATTTTTCCGGAAAATTATACCAGCCGCATTTTTACGGAGTTCATGCAGATACCGGAAGAGTTGATTACGATACGATGGAACAAACTGCGCTGAAAGAAAAACCCGCTCTCATTATTGCAGGGGCTTCCTCCTATTCACGCGACTGGGATTATGCACGCATGCGGAAAATTGCCAATGAAGTAGGCGCCTTGTTCATGGCTGACATCGCTCATCCCGCGGGATTAATTGCACGCGGTTTATTGAGTGATCCGCTCCCGCATTGTCACATTGTTACAACAACTACTCACAAGACATTGCGCGGACCTCGTGGCGGAATGATTATGATGGGAAAAGATTTTGAAAATCCGTGGGGACTGAAAACTCCAAAGGGAGAAATTAAAATGATGAGTGCTGTATTGGATGGAGCCGTGTTTCCGGGAACGCAAGGCGGACCGCTAGAACATGTGATTGCAGCAAAAGCTGTTGCATTTGCGGAGGATCTCGAAGAAGATTACATGAAGTACTGCATCCAGGTAATTAAAAATGCACGAGCAATGGCGCAGGCATTTATGGACAAGGGATACAAAGTAATTTCAGGTGGGACGGACAATCATTCTATGCTGATTGATCTTCGCTCAAAAAACCTTACAGGAAAATTAGCAGAGAATACGCTGGTGAAAGCTGACATCACTGCAAATAAAAACATGGTTCCTTTTGACGACAAGTCACCGTTTGTAACATCAGGAATTCGTTTTGGAACTGCTGCCATGACTACACGAGGCGTGAAAGAAAAAGACATGCAGAAAATTGTCGGTCTCATTGACGATGTACTGATGAGTCATGACAATGAAAAAACATTGGAAGCCATTCGCAAAAAAGTTAATACGATGATGGTGAAGTTTCCCCTTTATAAATAAGAAGAAGAAAAATCGTAGCATAAAAAAAGTCCCGGCAAACACCGGGACTTTTCTTTTGAAGTATCTGCTGTTATTTCGCGACTACAAACTTCTTCA